>NZ_JAGMUE010000027.1:0-30350 GCF_019049165.1 Streptomyces sp. AC627_RSS907 | reverse complement strand
CCCGGCCCACCGAGAGCCGCCCACCGGGACCCGGCCCACCGAGAGCCGCCCACCGGGACCCGGCCCACCGAGAGCCGCCCACCGGGACCCGGCCCACCGAGAGCCGCCCACCGGGGCCCGCCCCACCGAGAGCCGCCCACCGGGGCCCGGCCCACCGAGAGCCGCCCACCGGGGCCCGGCCCACCGAGAGCCGCCCACCGGGGCCCGGCCCACCGAGAGCCGCCCACCGGGGCCCGGCCCACCGAGAGCCGCCCACCGGGACCCGCCCACCGGGACCCGCCCGGCGGCCCGACGCCGCGTCCCCCGTCGCGGGTGGCGTCGTGTGTCCGGGGCGGCGCCCCGACCTCGTCTGTCCGGGGCGGCGCCCCGGCCCTCGTCACCGCGTGACCCGTCCGCGTGCGCCCCGCCGGGGTCCGCGCGCCCCGCTGTGCCCGCGCACGTCCGTCGGTGTCCCGGCGAGGGACTCAGCGGCGTCGTACGGATACGAAGCGCGCCGGCGTCCCCGGCCGTGCCTGGGCCGCCGCGGGGAGGTCGGCCGAGCACACGACGCCGATGACCGGGTAGCCGCCGGTCGTCGGGTGGTCGGCGAGGAACACCACCGGCCCGCCGTCGGGCGGCACCTGCACCGCGCCCAGGACCATGCCCTCAGGGGGGAGTTCGCCGGAGCGGGCGCGAAGCAGCGCGGGACCGTCCAGGCGCAGGCCGATGCGGTTGCTCGCGGACGACACCCGGTAGGGCCGGGACGTGAACGTCCGCACCGCCTCCCGCGTGAACCAGTTCTGCCGCGGTCCCGGCGTCACCCGCAGGACCAGCTCCGCCGGGGGCGCCGGCTGCGGGGCGACGTCCACGCGCGCGTGCGGATCGCCCGGCCGCCCCAGGGGCAGGACCGTGCCGTCCGCGAGGGGCGGCGGCCCCAGGCCGGACAGCAGGTCCGTGGAGCGGCTGCCGAGCACCGGCTCGGTCACGACGCCGCCGGAGACGCCCACGTAGGTGCGCACGCCGGAATCGGCCGCTCCGACGTTCAGCAGCGCACCGGCCGGTACGTCGACCGGCGCACCCCAGGGCACCGGGCGTCCGGCCACCGACACCGCGCAGGGGGCGCCGGCGACGGCCACGGTCACGGCGGAACGCGGACGCAGCGCACAGCCGCCCAGCGTGGTCTCCAGGACGGCGGCCCCGGGCGGATTGCCGACCAGTCGGTTGACCAGCGCCGCCGCGGGCGCGTCCAGAGCCCCGGAACGGGGGACGCCGAGGTGGGCGTGCCCGGGGCGGCCCCGGTCCTGCACGGTGGTCAGGGGCCCGGCCCGGACGACGGTGACCGCGCGGTCCGTCATGCGCACCTCCGGGCTCCCCGGGGAACGAACCGCACGCGCGTGCCCCGCGACAGCAGCGCCGCCGGCACGCGCGTGCGGTCCCACAGCACGGCGTCCGTCGTACCGATCAGCTGCCGGCCGCCCGGCGACGAGCGCGGGTACCCGCCCGTGGACGGGCCGGCCGGCGCCACCGAACCGGCCGCGACGGCCGTGCGCGGGGTGGCGCGACGCGGAACGTCGTACCGCGCGGGCAGACCGGTGAGGTGGCCGAACCCGGGTGCGAACCCGCGGAAGGCGACGTGTAACTCGGCACCCGCGTGGATGCGGCCGGCCTCCTCCCGCGCCACGCCCCAGTGCGCGGCGACGTCGGCCAGGTCCCGGTAGGAGACCCGCGCGCCGACGCACACGCCCCGCTCGGCCGCCGGCTCGCAGACCCGCCGCACGGTGGCCGGGCCCCCGGCGTGGAAGCCCCGGGCCGCGCCGGCACTGGTGACGACCGGGGGCAGGCCCTCGTCGACGGTGAGCCGTCCGTGCCCGAAGCCCTCACCGAGATCGGCGTCGAGGTCGATCGAGGTCATGTCTCCAGTGTCCCCGCTCTCCGCTCTCCGCCTCCGCTCCCCGCTCTCCGCCTGGGCCAGGCGTACGGGATCACGCCACGCGGTACTGCTCGTCCCGGACGTCCGTGACGAACATCTGCCCCGGCGCGTGGGTGAGGGCGAAGGGCGGGCGCGAGGCCATGACCGCCGCCTGCGGGGTCACTCCGCAGGCCCAGAACACCGGAATGTCGTCCGGTTCGGTCTCCACGGGGTCGCCGAAGTCCGGCCGGGTGAGGTCGTCGATGCCGAGCGCCGACGGGTCACCGCAGTGCACCGGAGCGCCGTGCACCGCCGGGAGCAGGCTGGTCTCGCGGATCGCCGCCGACAGGTGACGGGGCGGCACCGGGCGCATGGACACCACCATCGGACCGTGCAGCCGTCCGGCCGGACGGCACTGCCGGGTGGTGACGTACATGGGGACGTTGCGGCCCTGCTCGACGTGCCGGATCGGGACGCCGGCCGCGGACAGTGCCCACTCGAAGGTGAAACTGCATCCGATCAGGAACGACACCAGGTCGTCCCGCCAGTGCGCGCGTGCGTCCGTCGGCTCCGCCACCAGCTCGCCGTCGCGCCACACCCGGTAGCGGGGCAGATCGGTGCGCAGGTCCGCGCCCTCGGCGAGCGTCGTGGTCCAGGACCCGGCGTCCGTGACGTCGAGCACCGGGCAGGGCTTCGGGTTGCGGGTGCAGAACAGCAGCATGTCGTAGGCCCAGTCGGCGGGCACCGAGATGAGGTTGGCCTGGGTGTGGCCGGCGGCGACTCCCGCCGTGGGGCCGGTCAGCCCGTCCCGGAAGCGGGAGCGGGCCGTTTCCGGGCTCCACGCGTGCGCGTGCCCGTCGACGAGGGCGGGTGACCGGTCCTCGGCCACGTCGTGCGAGTGCTTCACGTCAGTTCCTTTCCGCGTGTCTCCGGCAGGCCCAGCAGGGCCAGCGTCGCGATGCCGTAGCCGATGGCGCCGAAGACCAGCGCGCCGCCCACGCCCCAGCTGTCGGCCAGGAAGCCGACCGTGGTGGGGAAGACGGCGCCCACGGCGCGTCCGGTGTTGTACGTGAAGCCCTGCCCCGCGCCGCGGACCGCTGTCGGGTACAGCTCGCTCAGATACGAACCGAAGCCGCTGAAGATCGCCGACATGCAGAAGCCGAGCGGGAATCCGAGCACCAGGAGCAGGGTGTCGGCGCCGCTGGGCAGGTTCGCGTAGGCCAGGATGCAGCCCGCCGACAGCAGGGCGAAGAGCCGGATGTTGCGCTTGCGGCCCAGCACGTCGGTGAGGTGGCCGCCGGTGAGGTAGCCGGTGAAGGCGCCCGAGATCAGGAACGTGAGGTAGCCGCCGGTGCCGACCACCGACAGGCCGCGGTCGTCCTTCAGGTAGGTCGGAATCCAGGTGGCGAGGGTGTAGTAGCCGCCCTGGACGCCGGTGGAGAGCAGACTCGCGAAGAGCGTGACGCGCAGCAGACCCGGCGTGCCGGCCGCGCCCGGCTTGAAGATCGCCGTGAACGAGCCTCTGCCGGCCCCATTCTCACGGGCGGCCACGGCCTCGGGCGCGTCGTGGACGTTGCGCCGTACCCAGACCACGAGCAGCGCCGGCAGCGCACCGGTCCAGAACATGACGCGCCAGGCCAGGTCGTCGCCGACCAGGGAGAACACGACGGTGTACACGACCACCGCCAGGGCCCAGCCCACGGCCCACGAGCTCTGGATCGCACCGAGGGTGCGCCCACGGTGCCGGGCGCTCGCGTACTCGGCGACCAGGATCGCGCCGACCGCCCACTCGCCGCCGAAACCGAGGCCCTGCAGGGCCCGGAAGACCAGCAGCGTCTCGTAGTCGGGCGCGAAGCCGCAGGCCACCGTGAACACGGCGTAGGTGATCACGGTGAGCAGCAGTGCCTTGACCCGGCCGACGCGGTCCGCCAGAACCCCCGCGAGGGCGCCACCCACCGCCGAGACGACCAGCGTGACCGTCGTCAGCAGTCCCGTCTGCCCGCTGTCCAGGCCGAAGTACGCGGCCAGGGCCACCATGGTCAGCGGCAGCGTGAAGTAGTCGTACGAGTCGAGCGCGTAGCCGCCGAACGCGCCGCCGAAGGCGCGGCGGCCCCGCGGGCCGAGGGCGCGCAGCCAGCCGAACGCGCCGTCGTCGGTGGTGTGCCGGTCCGTGGCGCGGCGTGCCTCGGCGGCCGGGGACCGCGGTGGAGGGGGCGTACTCATGGGCACCTCGCAGGGGGAGGACGGAGGGTGCTTGTCGAGTGAGTCGTTCGGCGCGGCGGCGGGCCGGCCAGCGGCGCAGAGGGGGGAAGCGGGCGCCGTGGAGGCGACGCACGAAGCACCGTAGGGGATTGTTCAACGATCCCTCAATACCCATGTTGTTTCGTTCTGGTGTCTGCGGTTGAATTCCGGGCATGGCAGAGCAGTTGACGGGACTGGCCGACGACCGCGCCCTCCTCGGGCGGACCAGCACCGCCGAGCGGGTCTCGGACATCCTCAGGAGCCGCATCGCCGAGGGCTACTTCCCGCCGGGCACCCGGCTGTCGGAGGACAGCATCGGCGGCGCGCTCGGCGTCTCCCGCAACACGCTGCGCGAGTCGTTCCGGCTGCTCACCCACGAACGCCTGCTCGTCCACGAGCTGAACCGCGGCGTCTTCGTGCGCGTCCTGACCGTCGAGGACGTCGAGGACATCTACCGCACCCGCGCCCTCGTCGAGTGCGCCGTCGTCCGCGGCCTCGCCGAGCCGCCGTACGCCCTGGACGGGCTCGCCGAGGCCGTCGAGGACGGACGGCGATCGGCCCGCGAAGGTGACTGGAAAGCGGTGGGTACGGCCAACATCCACTTCCATCGGGAACTGGTGGCCCTCGCCGGCAGCGAACGCACGGACGAGCTGATGCGCAGCGTCTTCGCGGAACTGCGCCTCGCCTTCCACGTCGTGGACGATCCCAGGCGCCTGCACGAGCCGTACATCGCGCGCAACGCGGAGATCCTGAAGGCACTGGAGGCCGGCGAGCGGGGAACGGCGGAGCGGCTGCTCGCGGTGTACCTGGAGAACTCGCTCCAGCGGGTCGTGGAGGTCTACCTGCGCCGGGTCGGGGACGAGGGATAGGCCGCCCGCGGCGCCGGTCGCGCCGGGGTGCGTCTGCGCCGTTTGGGTCGTTGTCAGACCGAGGACCTAGTCTGTGCACCGTGACTTCGCCTGCATCGACGGACCGTGTTCCGCCCCAGCTCAGCGCGGGGCCGCGCCCTGCCCCGGGCCCGGCCGCCGACGAGGGACTGGCGCGGCGGCTGCGCGCGCTCGCCTGCACGGCGCCGTTGCACGACCTCGACGCGCGCAAGGCCAACCTCGCGGGTGAGTACTCGGTGTACGGCATGGCGGAGGTCGCCCTCGCCGCCATCGACCTCGTCACGCTGAACATGGACTTCGACACGGGCGCCGACCACGACCAGATAGTGGCCCGGCTGATCCCGCGCGTCGCCGCCCAGGCCCCGGAGCGTCCCGCCGCCGAGCACGAACGGGTGGCCCGCTGGGTCCTGGAGAACCTGGTCAACGTCGGCAGCGTCGACCGCGGTTTCCGCGCGGTGTACGGCACCTTCGGCCCGGACGGCACCTACGTGCGCCGCGACTACGACTTCAAGCTGCTCGAGGAGGTCCCCGGTCCGGGCGGCACCGTCTACCTGCGCACGACCGACGAAGCGGTCAACGTCCTCGTCGGCGCCCTCGACACGGACGTCACCAGCGCCCAGATCGCCGCCGAGGTCAAGCTGGAGGTGCTGATCAGCCGCGGCCGCCTCGCCGACGCCCAGCTCGCCGCCGAACAGGCCCGGTACCGGACCGTGCAGTACTCGGAGACCCTGCGCAAGGCCCTGGACGCCACCCGGCGCAACGTCCGCGCGGTGGACTGGCTCAGCGCGGTTCCCGACATGATCGCCGAGGCGCTGGACCACGTCGCCGACCGGTACCGCCACGAGAACGCGATCCTCACCAACATCCGCAAGGCCCGCGACGAGTCCGAGGACCCCGAGCACAAGCGCCGCGCGGCCGAGCTCGTCGACATCGTCAAGGACTGCATCCGCCGCCACACCCAGCTCCAGTCCAGGCTCCTGGAGGCCGGCCCGCTCTTCCGCGCGGAACAGGACCGGCAGGCCTTCGCCACCCCCCTGACGACCTCGGGCCTGGACCTCTACGGCCATCTCGTCGCCCCCGTGCTGCCGCTGCCCCTGGAGGGGGCGCTCCGCGTCACCGACGCCTTCTTCACGCGCGGCACCGGCCTGCGCACCCCCGTCTCCGTGCGGGTCGGCGACCTCGTCGACATACTCCTGACCCCGCCGGTGGAGCGGGAGCACCTGGGCGCCGAGATGCCGGAACCCGACCTGATCGCCACCCCGGACGACAGCCGCTTCAGCGAGGAGCAGCTCGCCGCGGCCATGGACCTGCTCGACCTGCCGCACGACGCACCGCGCCGGCTGTCGGGGCTGCTGGCCGACGCCCGCACCCGTGACGCCGACCTGCCCTACCTCGTCGCCCTGCTGGCCGTCCACGCGGCCAGCCCGCCGGTCGGCACCGCCTACCGCCAGGGTGAGCCGAAGCTGCTGTTCGCCGTTGACGACGGCACCGAACTGGACGACCCCGAGTTCGGTGGCGCCGACCTCATCGTCGGCACGGCACTGCTGGACGCCGCGGGGATGGCCGCGGACCGGACGGAGGCGGCATGAGCACGGGCAGGCGGCGCCATCGCCGGCGCCCTGAGCGGTGCGGGCACCGGCGGCGGTGTCAGCATCCGCACCGGCAGCAGGACCAGCAGGGCCACCACCAGCACCAGCACCAGCACCAGCACAACGAGGAGTACCGACCGTGACCGAGCACGTCGACCGGAGCGAACCGGAAGCGGGTGCCGCGCCGGCCACCGCGGCCGTCACGCCCGCCGACGCCGCCGACGCGGCGCGGCTCGTCGCCTTCGGCCTCCAGCCCAAGCTGCTGCCCGCGCGCGACCAGGAGTACGCCGACCTGCTGCGCCGGTACCGCGAGGACCCGCCCTTCGCCCGGCTCGCCGACGCCGTGGCGGCCGGCCTCGGGCTGATCGTCCTGGAGGTGTCCCCCCGCGCGGGGATGGCCGTGACCGCAGCCGAGGACTCGGTGTTCGCCGTCCGCATGGGCGACTACGCGCGTCGAGCCGCCACCGACTCCGGCGACCGTTTCCTGCACGGCCTCGCCCACCTCGCCCTCGCCGCGATGGCCTATCCGCGCCCCGAGGACCTCGCCGACGACGGCTACATCGGCCGCGTCACGGTCAACGGCGTGGACGCCTTCGTCCGCCAGGCCTGCCGGCGACTGGAGGAGCGGGCCGAGCAGCAGGGGGAGAACACCGACCCGGCCACCGACGCCCCGGGACTGGAGGCCGCCTGGCGGATCTGGTCCCGCCGCAGCGCGACCGGCGCCACCAAGGACGCACGCAGACTCCCCGGCTCCACCACCGGCATCGTCGGGAAGGCCGCCGCCTTCCTCACCGAGTCCGGCTTCCTCCAGCGCACCGGCGACGACAACGGCGGCACGTACCGCACGACGGCCCGCTATCAGCTCCAGGTGCGCGACATGGCGGGCAGCGCCGCCATGGCCGAACTGCTGGACCTGGGCGTCGTCCCGGTCACCGACGGCACGGCGACGCTGCTGCCCGCCGAGGAGACGGACGACCTGGAGCTGGTAGCCGACGCCGGACTGCCGTTCCATTCCTCCTGACACCGCCCACGCCCCCCACTTACACGAAGACTTACGAGAGTCCGCCATGTACGAGCTGTCCCGGGTCCGCCTCTACTCCATCGGACCCGCCGGTGCGCGCTACGCCGACACCGTGCTTGACCTGCGCGGTGTGGGCGAGCCCGTGCCCGACCCCGCCCCCACGCAGGCGGAGTTCTTCGAGGAGGAGCCCGTCGGACCGCCGCGTCGGCCCGCACCCGCGGGCGTCCTCTTCCTGGAGAACGGCGGCGGCAAGTCCGTCCTGCTCAAGCTGATCTTCTCCGTGATGCTGCCCGGCCACCGCAACACCCTGGGCGGCGCCAGCTCCGGAGTGCTGCGCAAGTTCCTGCTCGCCGACGACTGCGGACACGTGGCGCTGGAGTGGCAGCACGTGCAGACCGGCGAATGCGTCGTCGTCGGCAAGGTCAGCGAGTGGCGGGGGCGTCAGGTCTCCAACGACCCGCGGAAGTTCGCCGAGGCCTGGTACTCCTTCCGGCCGGGCCCCGGGCTGACCCTGGACAACCTGCCCGTCGCCGAGGCCAACGCCGTACGTCCACCCGTCGAAGGCGCCTCCGGGGCCCGGGGCCGACGCCGCACCATGAAGGGCTTCCGCGACGCGCTCACCGACGCCGGCAAGACGTACCCGCACCTGGAGGTGCACTGGGAGGAGATCCACGACCGCTGGATCGAACACCTCGGCGACCTGGGACTCGACCCGGAACTCTTCCGCTACCAGCGTGAGATGAACGCCGACGAGGGCGAGGCCGCCGGCCTCTTCGCGGTCAAGAAGGACTCCGACTTCACCGACCTGCTGCTGCGCGCCGTCACCGACACCCGCGACACCGACGGACTCGCCGACCTGGTCGGCGGCTTCGGCAACAAGCTGGGCCGACGTGCCGAACTGATCGCCGAACGCGACTTCACCGCCGGGTCCGTCGACCTGCTCGGCCGGATCGTCGAGGCCGCCGACGCCCGCACCCGCGCGCGGGACGTCCACACCGCCGCCGAACGCCGGACCAGGACCCTGGCCCGCCGGCTCTCCGCCCGCGGGGCACAGGAACGGGCCCGGGCCGGCGACCTCGCCCAGCGGGTCACCGCCGCCGCGTACGCCGTCACACATGCCGAGTCGGCCCGGGACCGCAGCGGTCTCATCGCCGCCGAACTCGCCTACCGGCACGCCTCACTGGCCCTGGCGGCGGCCGAGAAGTCGGCCGCCGCGCAGAAGCGCGAACTCGCCGACGCGCGCACCCTCCACTCCGCCTGGCAGGCCGCCGAGGCCGTCCTGCGCCACCGCGCCGCCGCCGATCGCGTCGCCCGCGTGTCGGCCGCCATCCAGGAGGCCGAGCGGGACGCGGCCCCCGCGCTCGCCGCCCGCGCCAAGGCCGCCGTCGACCTCGTCCGCGCCCTGCACGCGGCGGCAGGGAAGGCCGAGCACCACGCCAACGAGGAGGAGGCGCGGTCCGCGGCCCTCCAAGAGGTCAGCGACGCGGCGCACCGGGACTCCACCGCCGCCGCCACCGAGGCGCAGCGTGCCCGCAGCGAGGCCGGTCACCTGCGTCAGCGCCTCACCGAGGTCGAGCAGGAGACCGCAGAGGCGGTCCGCGCCGGCTGGCTGGACGACAGCGCGCCCGACGCCGACCCCGCCCGTGCCGCCCTCGCGGCCAGCGACGCCGAGAAGACGACGGTCGCGGCCTGGGACGCAGCCCGCGAGGCGGCACGCCGGGCCACGGAACACGCGCGCGAGGCGGTCGCCGCGGAGAGCCGCGCCGAACTCACGGCGGCCCGCGCGGCGGACGCGGCCACCGCGGCCGAGCGCGCCCACGAGGCGGAACGCCGGACGGCCGAGGCGCTGGCGGCCGAGGAACGCCTCGCGGAACTGCTCGGTCTGGCCGCCGAGCCCCGCCCGGGTATCCCGCGGCCCCGCCAGGACGCGGCCCGGGACCGGGCCGCCGCCCCCAAGGCTCCCGACGGCGCTTTGACCCCCGAGGAGCTCGACCGTTTCGCCGACGAGCTGCGCGAGCTGCTCGACGACACCGTCTCCTCCGCCGAACGCCAGCTGTTCGAACTGCGCACCGCCGCCGCCGACGACTCCCGCATCCTCGGCGCGCTCGGCGACGGCGGACTCCTGCCGCCCGGCCCCGACGTCCTGGCCGCCGTGGAGTTCCTCGGTGAGCACGGCATCCCCGCGCTGCCCGGCTGGCGCTACCTGGCACAGGCCGTCGACCCCGCCGACCACGCACGCGTGCTCGCCGCCCGGCCCGAACTGGTCGACGGCGTGATCATCACCGACCCGGACTCGCACACCCGCGCCCGCGACGTCCTCGGCGACGCGGCCCTGCTGCCGCGCTCCGCCGTCGCCGTCGGCACGGCCGCCGCCCTGCTCGCGCCCGCCCCGGCCCCCGCCTCCGGCGACGGGGACGTCTTCCTCGTACCGCCGAACCCCGCCATGCACGACGAGCACGCCGCCGACGAGGAACGGCACGCGCTGCGCGCGCGGGCGACGGAGCGGGACGAGGAGATCCGCACCCTCGCCGCCCGGCTCGGCAAGGACCGGGAGCTGGCGGCCCGGCTCGCCTCCTGGCGCACCGGCTGCCCCGCCGGACGCCTCGCCGAGCTGGCGCGCACCGCCGAGGAGGCACGCGCCTTCGCCGAGGAGACCGAGGCCGAACTGACCGAGGCCCGGACGGTCCGGGCCGAGGCCGACGAGCGCGCCGCCGAGGCCGTACGGCTGCGGGACGAGCGGCAGGAGGCCGCGCAGAAGGCCCGCCGTGCCGCCGACGCCCTCGCCGGACTCGCCTTCCGGCTGCGCGAGCGCGCCGGCTGGCAGGCCGGCCTGCGGGAACTCGCCGACGAGGGCGCCGAGGCCGAGGCCCGCGCCCAGGTCTGCCTGGAACGGGCCCGCGCCGCCGACGAGGACCGCCGCGCCGCCCAGCGCGCCGCCGACGACGCCCGTCGTACCGCCCGCGCACTGCGCGCCGAGCGCTCCGAGATCGCGGGCGCCCCCGACGACGTGCCCGAGGACGACGACCAGACGCCGAAGGCATCCCTGCCGGCCCTCCGCGAGGCCTACCGCGCCGCTTCCCAGGTGTACGAGAAGGTCGGCGTCGGCGCCGACCTGCGCGCCGAGCAGGCCCGCGCGGAGAGCGACGAGAGCGCGGCGCGCGCCGAGCTCGACCGGCTCAGCAACAAGGTCCGTACCCGCGCCGGGCAGTTGCTGGAGTCGCCCGACGGCTCCGACGGACCCTCCCGGCAGGCCGCCGCCGCCCGCGCCGAGGAACTGGTCCAGCTCCTGGAGACCCGCATGTCGAGCGCGAGTGAACAGCTCGGCCGGCTGCGCGGCGAGGCCGAACGGCACGCGCCCGAGGACGGCGACGCCCACACCGAACTCCCCGAGGAGCTGGTCCCGCGCGACGCCGAACACGCCCAGACCCTGCTGCGCACGGCCTCCGCCGAGCTGGCCTCCCGGGCCGAGGCGCTCACCCAGGCCCGCGAGGCCCACGCCGAACTCCTCGACGCGCACCGCGCCGCCGAGGACGCGGCCGGAGGCTTCGACGAGATCGCCACCATGCTCCGCGACCTGCTGCGCGAACACACGCCCGAGGAGGAGCAGGAGGAGCCCGAGCCCTACCCGGGCGGGCTGGAGGACGCCCGCCGGTCCGCCGCAGAGGCCCGCCGCTCGCTGCGCGGCTGCGCCGCCGACCTGTCCGCCGCCGAGGCGGCCGTACGCGAGGCGAGCGACGTACTCGTCCGGCACGCCAACTCGACCCGCTACGAGCAGGTCCGCACCCCCGCGCGCCAGCAGATCCGCGAGCTGCCCGCCTCCGCGCTGCCCGAGCACGCCGGAAAATGGGCGGACGCCTTCGCGCCCCGGCTCCGCGTCCTCACCGACGAACTCGCGCAACTGGAGCGCAACCGCGACTCGATCGTGGACCGGCTGCGCGGCATGGTCGAGTCCGCCCTGGCCACGCTGCGCTCCGCCCAGCGGCTCTCCCGCCTGCCGGAGGGCCTCGGCGAATGGTCCGGCCAGGAATTCCTGCGCATCCGCTTCGACGAACCCGACCAGGCCACCCTCACCGAGCGGCTCGGCGAGGTCGTCGACGAGGCCACCCGTGCGGCCGTGAAGAAGAACTCCGACCTGCGCCGCGACGGCATGTCCCTGCTGCTGCGCGGTGTCGCCGCCGCCCTGGCGCCCAAGGGCGTGGCCGTCGAGATCCTTAAGCCCGACGCCGTGCTGCGCGCCGAGCGCGTCCCCGTCGGCCAGATGGGCGACGTCTTCTCCGGCGGCCAGCTGCTCACCGCGGCCATCGCCCTGTACTGCACGATGGCCGCGCTCCGCAGCAACGACCGGGGCCGCGACCGGCACCGCCACGCCGGCACCCTGTTCCTCGACAACCCCATCGGCCGCGCCAACGCCACCTACCTGCTGGAGCTCCAGCGGGCCGTGTCCGACGCGCTCGGCGTGCAGCTGCTGTACACCACCGGCCTGTTCGACACGACCGCGCTCGCCGAGTTCCCGCTGGTCATCCGGCTGCGCAATGACGCCGACCTCAGGGCCGGGCTGAAGTACATCAGTGTGGAGGAGCATCTGAGGCCGGGGCTGCCCCAGCCGACTCCGGCCGGTGAGGGCGGCGAGGGCGAGACGGTGCACAGCGAGATCACCGCGACCCGGATGTTCAAGCGTCCCGCCCCGACGGCCGGCTGAGGCGGCCGGCCGGTCAGGCGTCCGCTGCGCCCCGTCGCCTTCCAGCCGCGCGAGCGGCCGTGCGGGAAGGCGGCGAGGCCGGTGTCCGGCACCGGCGCCCCGCCCGCGCGGCAGGCCTGGGAGGCCATGGCGGCTGGTCCGCGCGTACGCCTCAAAGGCTCGCGCGTCGGCCCGGTGCGACAGCTCCACCGACTTCGCCAGGCCCGTACCGGCCGCCGGGACCTCGGGCGCGTACCCAGCCGTCGGCTTGACGGTGACGGCGCAGTGGCGGCGGTCCTGGCCTTCCGCCCCTCGGACAGCCCGCCGAAGCCGTCGCTGCGGTCGCGGCCGTCGACCGCGAAGCCCGTCGTCCCCGCGCCGAAATCGCGCCCCGGCCCACGTAGTACCGCCCCCGCGCAGTCGTCCGCGGACTCGTGGAGGTGGTCGGCGAGTCCGGGCATCGCCGAGAGCGGGACCGCCGGGACGGCGCCGGCGCACGGCGGCCCCCTCACCCGGTACCAACGGGGCGGTCGGACGACCGCGGTGCTCTCCGTATACCCGGTATACCCGCATACCGGCCTCGCCCTGTCCACGGGCCCGGCGCGCACTCGTCTGCGACGCCGACCGGGTGCGGTCGCCCGCGCCGTGAGGCGTGCCCGTGCCGGGGCACGACCACTCAGCGGTGCGACCACTCAGAGGTGCGACAACTGCCCCGCGCCGCCCCGCCCGGGTATCCGCTCCTGGGCCCGCCGCGCGGACCGCGCCTGCCGCCTGGCCCGGCGACGCTCGCGGCGCATGGCCCGCGCGGTGCTGCTCGGCATCGAGACCACGCCGTCCCGCTGGTTCCAGACCTGACGCGTCACCCAGACGTCCAGCACGCCCCAGGTGGCCACCACAGTGCCCGCGACGCTGCCGATCACCATCGGGAACGCCAGCCACGACCCCGCCATCGTGCACAGGAAGGCCACCATCGCCAGGATCAGCGTCACGGCGACGAAGAGCACCGCGCGCACGGCCGCCGTACGCACCGGGTCCGGCAGCCGACGGCGCCGCGCGGGTTCCTCCGTCCACAACGGCCGGTGGTCAGGCTGCCGCTCCCGCGCTTCCCGCAGCCCCGGCCGTGCGCGTGGCGGCGTGTGCGGCCCGGTCGCCGGAACGCCGCGACCGGGCGCATCCGCGTCCGACCGGGCCGTCCACTCGTCCGCGTCGCCGTCCTCGGTCGCCTTGCGCCGCTCCGCCGTGCCCATCGACATGTCACTCCCCACCGCCTGCGGACAGCCCGTCCGTGTCCGTGGACACGGCTCCCCTCTGGCTGCCCGGCTTGCGCTGCTTTACGCCGCCCGGGGGCGGGTTGCGGCTCCTGTGGCCGGTTCCGCCTCCATCTCCCGTAGTGAAGGACGAGCGACGGACCTCCAGGATTCCCGGAAATCCCGCACAGTCGAAAAATTTCGGCCAATTCACCCGCCGCACCGGAAGGACACGGTCCTCCGTCCGCCCGGCACCCGGGAGGCAATCTCCCGTAATGGCCGGACAACTGACCATCGCCGGACCGCCGCCGCGGAGGTGCGGCCTCCGGACGGGCCTTCGAGTTACCTGTGCGTCAGTAGTAGGCTCGCGCCGTTTGTTGACGTACATGTGTGCCCCCTGCCGGTGGGGGTCGAGCTGGGGGAGGCCATGCGCTTTCGCGGGAAGTCGATCCGCCGGAAGATCGTGGCGCTGCTTCTCGTGCCCCTGGTGTCCCTGACCGCGATCTGGGCCTTCGCCACGGTACTGACGGGGCGTGAGGCCAGCCGCCTGTTCGACGTGTCGACCCTCGTCGAGGAGATCGGCTACCCGGTCGAGGACACCGTCCGCGTCCTCCAGCAGGAACGCCGCCAGACCCTCGTCCACCTCGCCGACCCGCGCGCCTCCGACGGCCTCCTGGCCCTCCGGCGCAGCCGTACCGCCACCGACGAGGCCATAGCGGAGGTCCGGCGCAACGCCGCGAGCACCGACGTACGCGACGCGCTGGGCCAGGCCGAGGAGGAGCGCCTCACGACCGTCCTGGACGCCTTCGACGGCATCGGTTCCCTGCGCCGCAGCGTCGAGGACGGCACCATCGACCGCGCACAGGCGCTCGGCCTCTACAACCGCCTCGTCGACCCCTGCCACGAACTGCTCGCCAACCTCCACGTCGTCGACCACGTGAACCTGGACAAGCAGTACCGCGCCCTCGTCAACGTCTCTCGCGCGCGCGAGCTTCTCTCCCGCGAGGACGCCCTCCTCGGCTCCGCCCTGGTCACCGGCCGGCTCACCCGGGCCGAGACACGTGCCGTCTCCGACCTCGTGGCCCAGCGCACCATGCTGTACGACATCAACCTGCCGCTGCTGCCCGCCGCCGAACGCGGCCGTTACCAGCGCTTCTGGAGGAACGCCGCCTCCGCACCCCTGCGGGTCGCCGAGGAGGCGGCCGTCTCCACCGAGGCCGGCACACCCCGCGGCGTCACCGCCAGGAGCTGGGACACCGCCGCCGGCGACGTCCTCGACGAACTCGGCGCCCTCGACGACCACGCCGCCGACCGCTACCAGGACCGCGTCGACCCGGTCGCGACGAACGTCATCGCCAAGGTGGTCGTCGCCGGTGCTCTCGGCCTGATCGCCCTGCTGTTCTCCCTCTTCCTGTCCGTGCGCGTCGGCCGCTCCCTGATCCGCGACCTCAGGCAGCTGCGCCTGGAGGCCCACGAGGCCTCCGGCGTACGACTGCCCAGCGTGATGCGCCGCCTCTCCGCGGGCGAGCAGGTCGACGTCGAGACGGAGGTGCCGCGCCTGGAGTACGACAAGAACGAGATCGGCGAGGTCGGCCAGGCCCTCAACACCCTCCAGCGCGCCGCCGTCGAGGCCGCCGTCAAGCAGGCCGAACTCCGCGCCGGCGTCTCCGAGGTGTTCGTCAACCTCGCCCGCCGCAGCCAGGTACTGCTGCACAAGCAGCTCACCCTGCTCGACACCATGGAGCGTCGTACCGAGGACACCGAGGAACTCGCCGACCTGTTCCGCCTGGACCACCTGACCACCCGCATGCGCCGCCACGCGGAGGGCCTGGTCATCCTCTCGGGCGCCGCACCCTCCAGGCAGTGGCGCAAACCCGTCCAGCTCATGGACGTGGTGCGCGCCGCCGTCGCCGAGGTCGAGGACTACGAGCGCATCGAGGTCCGGCGACTGCCGCGCGTCGCCGTCACGGGCCCTGCGGTCGCCGACCTCACCCACCTCGTGGCCGAACTCCTGGAGAACGCCACGGTGTTCTCGCCGCCGCACACGGCGGTGCAGGTACTGGGCGAGAGGGTCGCCAACGGCTTCACCCTGGAGATCCACGACCGCGGCCTCGGCATGGCGGCCGAGGCCCTCCTCGACGCCAACCTGCGGCTCGCCGAGACGCCCGAGTTCGAGCTGTCCGACACCGACCGGCTCGGACTGTTCGTGGTCAGCCGGCTCGCCCAGCGGCAGAACGTCCGGGTGTCCCTGCAGCCGTCCCCGTACGGCGGCACCACCGCAGTCGTCCTCATCCCCGACGCGCTGCTCACCGACGACGCCCCGGACACCAACGGCGCCGGCTTCCGTCTCGACCGCCCCCAGCACGTCAAGGACAAGGAGCGGGAGGAGAACCGCCGTTCCCCCCTCTCCCACGTGCCGGCGACCCTGCCGGGCCGGCCGGCCCCGCCCCTGGACGGGCCGGTCGAGCTGGAGGCGCCCGTCGACCTGGACTCACTCGACGACCTGCCGGGCGCGCTCGGCGACCAGGACAGCGAACGGGGAGGGCTGTTCCGACGGCGCCGCTCCGTCGTCGCGGCGGACGACGAGCGGATGGCCCGCCGCGCGGAACGGCGACGCCGGGGACCCGACCACGGCGGGGAGTCGCCGGAGGGAGAGGCGAACGCTCCGGTTCCGCTGCCGCGCCGCCGGACCCCCAAGCTGGTCAGTTCCCACGGGCGTCCGGTTCCTGAACGGACGGCCCGGGACGCCGCGGACGAGGCGTCTTCGGCAGTCCCGGACCGCGCCGGGCCCCGGACCGGCCGGCCGTCGCGACCGGGTGAGACACCCGCGCTGCCCACCCGCCGCCGTCGCGAGGACCGCACCGACGGCCACACCGACCGCGGTACCGACGACCGCGCGGACGACCGTACCGACGGCCGTACCGACGGCCGTACCGACGACCGCGACTCGGACCGTACGGCCCCCGACGCGCTGCCGTCCCTCCCGGCCCGCCGTCGCGGGACGTCCGCCGCGCGCGGCGACGCTCCGTCCCGCTACGGCGAGGACCGCACGCCGCGGGACGAGCCCGGCACGGACGCGCTCCCCAGACGCGTACGGCAGGCCAACCTGGCCCCCCAGCTCAGGCAGAGCGCCGGGCGGCCCGCCGAGGACCGCTCCGACCCGGCCGACCGGGACGCCGAGGAGGTACGCGACCGTATGGCATCCCTCCAGCGCGGCTGGCAACGCGGCCGCGAGGAGAACGCCGCGGGTGACGACGTCACCGGCGGCACAGCAGCACAAGCACCGCAAGGAACGAGTAAGGGGGACGGTCGATGACCGCACCGAAGGCGACCGGCCACACCGCGACCACGTCCAGGGAGCTCAACTGGCTCCTCGACGACCTCGTGGACCGTGTCGCGAGCATCCGCAAGGCCGTCGTCCTGTCCGGCGACGGTCTGGCGACCGGGGCGTCCAAGGACCTGACCAGGGAGGACAGCGAGCACCTGGCCGCCGTGGCGTCCGGCTTCCACAGTCTCGCCAAGGGCGTGGGCCGCCACTTCGAGGCGGGCAGCGTCCGGCAGACGGTCGTCGAACTCGACGACGCCTTCCTGTTCGTCACGGCCGCCGGCGACGGCAGCTGTCTGGCCGTTCTGTCGGACGCCGACTCCGACGTCGGCCAGGTCGCCTACGAGATGACCCTCCTCGTCAAGCGGGTCGGTGCGCATCTGGGCACCGCTCCCCGCACCGATCTGCCCGCGGGCGGGTAAGTGGGATGACATGAGCGCAGACGGTCAGGGAACAAGCCACTGGTTCGACGACGAGGCCGGCCCGGTCGTCCGTCCGTACGCCATGACGCGCGGTCGCACCACCAGTGCGGCCCAGCACCGCCTCGACCTGATCGCGGTGGTCGTCGCGGAACCCCACGCGGACGATCCGGAGGCGGACGTCACGCTCTCCCCGGAGCACGTGGACATCGTCGGGCTCTGCCGGGACATCCCGCAGTCCGTCGCCGAGCTCGCCGCCGGACTCGACCTGCCCGTCGGGGTGATCCGGGTCCTGGTCGGAGATCTCGTGGACATCGGACTCGTCCACGTGAACCGGCCCGTGCCCCCGGCCGAACTGCCGGACGAGAACGTTCTGCGCGATGTGATCAGCGGCCTGAGAGCCCTGTGAATCAGCCTCCGGGCACGGTAAGGAGAAAAGATCGATGATCTTCGGGCGTTCTCAGCGCGGCAAGCCGCCGGTCGAGCCCGTCACGCTCAAGATCCTGGTGGCCGGCGGTTTCGGTGTCGGCAAGACCACCCTCGTCGGCGCCGTCAGCGAGATCAGGCCCCTGCGCACCGAGGAACTGCTCACGGAGGCCGGACGGCCCGTCGACGACGTCAGCGGGGTCGAGGGCAAGCACACCACCACGGTGGCCATGGACTTCGGGCGGATCACCCTGCGCGAGGACCTGGTGCTGTACCTCTTCGGCACGCCCGGCCAGGAGCGGTTCTGGTTCATGTGGGACGAGCTCTCCGAGGGTGCGCTCGGCGCCGTCGTCCTGGCCGACACCCGCCGCCTGGAGGACTGCTTCGCCGCCGTCGACTACTTCGAACGGCGTTCCATCCCGTTCCTCGTCGGCGTCAACTGCTTCGAGGGATCGGCCCGCTACCCGGCCGAGACCGTCCGCCAGGCCCTCGACCTCGACGCCCAGGTGCCGCTGGTGATGTGCGACGCCCGCGATCGCGAGTCGGTCAAGGAGCTCCTGGTCGGCGTGGTCCAGCACGCCATGACGCAGGCGGCGGACCGTCGCGGGGCCGTCACCACCTGAGCACCACCCGGGCGGACCGGAAACGGCACCCACGCGCGCGTGCGGAGCGACCCGGCACACGCACGCGGGTGCCGGGCCCGCCCGGGACCCGTACGTCGCCGCCCCCGTCGTCACGGAGAGCCGCGGCCCGGATCACGGACACGCCGGCGCGTCCGTCCGATGCCGCGTCAGCAGACCGTTCCTCGTCACGCCGCCGCCCCCCGGGGCGTGACGCACACTCCGGCGGCCCGGTCTCGCGCGTCCACGGTCTCGCGCGTCCGCCGGCTCGTCGCCTCCGCACCACGCGCGCGGTGCGCCTTCGGGACGTACCGGGCGAGCCCGGTGACGCCCCCGCGAGCGCCGGACCGCACGCACGGCGCGCACAGACCGGGTCACGCGGGCGCGACGTACGCGCCTGCGTTGTCCTCCACACTCGCCGCCGACGGCTCGTCCCGGTCCGGCCCCGCCCCGGCCCCGCCGAGCGCCGACCCACCGGCTCACGCCGGCGTTCCGGGGCCGCCATGGCGCGTCACCCCGCCGGGGCCGTCGCCCGGCCGGACCCACGCCGCACCTCGTACCCCGGCAGCCCCGCCCGCCCCAGCACCCAACTCGCCCCGCGCAGCGCCTTCGCGGCCTTCTTCAGCGGGGCCAGACCGGCAGCCGCCTGCCGGTGGTCCGGGACGCTGCCCGGAGCGCACAGGACCGTCGCCAGGGACAGCGTCACGGGCCGCCCGCCCGCCGACCACGACGCGTCCAGAACGGCGGCGGCCAGCGGATCCAACTCGTCCGGACCGGTGAGCACCAGGAAGTCGTCACCGCCGATGTGCCCCACGCGCGTGGAGGCCGACGCCGTCCGCAGCAGAGCCCGCCCGACCTCCCGGATCAGCTCGTCACCCGCCGCGAACCCGGCCCCGTCGTTGACCTGCTTGAAGTGGTCCACGTCGAGCCAGCTCAACGCGAACGCCCGCCCGTCGGCGATCCGCCGGTCCACCTCGCCGGTGATCGCGTCCGAGCCGGGCAGCCGGGTCAGCGGATTCAGCCCGACGGCCTCCTCCACCCGGCTCTCGGCCAGCGCCCGCACCAGATCCGAGAGGCGTACGACACCCACGCAACGCCCGTACGCGTCGACCACGGCCACGTCGTCCGACGTACGGCCCCGGCCGCCGACCGCCACCACGTCCAGCACCTCCCAGGCCGTCGCCTCGACGCCCACCGTCCGCGGCGGGTCACCGAGCTTCACCGCGGGCCGGTCGGCGTACAGGGCGTGCCCGTAACGCCCCGACATCGACAGCAGGAACCGGGACCGGTGCACCGACCGCACGGGGACCCCGTCCCGGTCCACGAGCAGCACCCCGGACACGTCGGGCGACCCGGTCAGCAGCGCCCGCACCTGACCCGCCGAAGCGGTCACCGGCAGCAGCGCCGCGGGCCGCACGAACTGCCGTACCGGAGGCCCCGACGGCGGCACCGGCACGACGCCGGAGGAGCCGGGCGGAACGTAGACGTCCACCGCGGGCAGCCGCGCGGGCGGCGCGAACAACTCACCCTGCGCCAACTGAGCCCCGGCCGACCGGGCGGCGGCACACTGCGACTCCGTCTCCACGCCCTCCACGGCAAGCAACGCCCCCAGTTCGTCGCAGAGCGCCCGCATGGCCCGTACGGCCGCCGGGCGCGCCAGCAGCGAAGCGTCGAGCTTCACCAGTTCCGGCGCCAGGTCCGTCAGCAGCCGCAGCGGCGCGTCCCCGTCGCCGACCCCGTCCGCGCAGATCCGGAACCCCTGGTCCCGCACCGCGGTCACCGCCTCCAGCAGGGACCGCTGCGGCACATGGGTGTACGGCGGACAGATGTCGACCGTCACCTCCCAGGGCAGCCGGCCGGCCTCGCGCACGGCGTCGTGCAACGGCTGGAGGCCGCCGAGGTCGGCGAGCGTGCCCGCGAACACGTTGACGTGCAGGGGCAGCAGCGTCTCCTTGCGCACCGCCGCGCGGAACGCCGAGACCGCCAGCCTGCCGTCGAGTTCGGCGTCACGGCAGGCCTCGGCCAGGATGTCGCCGGTCTCCGGGCGGGCGAGTATCTCCAGCGCCGCGACCCCGCCGGTCATCAGGTTGACCACCGGTTGGAAAGCGAAGCGGAGAGTGTCCGTCCAGGAGCGCACGGGAGCAGGATGGCGCCACCGGCAGCCACTCGGACCCAGTTCACGCGACGTTCACGCAGGATTCCGGCGCACTCACCGAGCCTGCGGACGGCGAGTCGCCGTCCCACCCACTTCCCCCGCCTCACCCACTCCTGATAGATGCAGGGAACATGACACGACTCACCACCGCGCTCCGCGGCCTGGCCACCACCGTCGCCGCCCTGCTCGCGGTGACCGCCCTCCCCGCCACCGCCCGCGCCGCGGCCCCCGAGCCCAAGGCACCCAGGGACTTCGTGGCCCTGACAAGCGTCGACCCGACGATCATCCAGGAGATGCGCTACGTCACCCCCCACAACTTCGTCGGCGAGCGCATCGACGGCTACCGGCAGCCCCTGTGCGTCCTCACCCGCCCCGCCGCCGTCGCCCTGCACCGGGCCCAGACCCGGCTGCTGCGCCAGGGCTACTCCCTGAAGGTCTACGACTGCTACCGGCCGCAACGCGCCGTCGACCACTTCGTCCGCTGGGCCGAAGACCTCGACGACCAGGCGATGAAGGCCGAGTTCTACCCCGACGTCGACAAGACCCGACTGTTCGAGGACGGCTACATCGCGGAGAAGTCCGGTCACAGCCGGGGCTCCACCATGGACCTCACCCTCGTGAAGCTGCCGGCGAAGCCCACCCGGCCCTACCACCCCGGACAGCCACTGGTGCCCTGCTTCGCGCCGCAGGACCAGCGCTTCCCCGACAACTCCGTCGACATGGGCACCGGTTACGACTGCTTCGACACCCTCTCGCACACCCTCGACCCGCGCGTCGGGAGCGAACAGCGGGCCAACCGTCTGCTGCTCAAGGACACCTTGGAGGACGTCGGTCTCGTGAACCTCCCCGAGGAGTGGTGGCACTTCACCTACAAGCCCGAGCCCTACCCGGACACCTACTTCGACTTCCCGGTCTCGGCGAAGTCCCTCGCCGGCCGCCGCTGAGCCGGCCGCCGGAGCCGCCCCCCGCGTGATCGGATACAGTCCGCCGCGTGTTCGAAACCCCAGTCTCCGATTCCGACTCCGCATCGGGCACCCACTGTTCGAGCTGCGGAACGCCCTACGGAGAAGGCGTCTCCGGCTGGCCCCGCACCTGCCCGGCGTGCGGCACCGTGGCCTACCGCAACCCGCTGCCGGTCGCGGTCGCCCTCCAGCCCGTGTACGACACACAGGGCACCGCCCTGGTCGTCATCACCCGCACGGTGGCCCCCGCGCGCGGAGGAGTCGCCCTGCCCGGCGGCTACATCGACGACCGGGAGGACTGGCGGCGGGCCGTCGTCCGCGAGCTCGAGGAAGAGACGGGCATCGAGGCGGCGAGCCGGGACGTGCGGCTCGCCGACGCCATGAGCTCGCCCGACGGCCACCTGCTGCTCTTCGGGCTCCTCCCCGAGAGGCCTGCCGACGGACTTCCGTCGTCCACCGCCACGAACGAGACCGAGGGCTGGCATCTCCTGCACCGGGCCGAGGAACTCGCCTTCCCCCTCCACACCCGAGCGGTCCGGGCCTGGTTCGAGGGCCGCTACATCTGAACCGGGTGCGCGCCGAGCCCCCGGACACGTACCGGGCAGGACGGCTCGCACCCGCCGTCCTCACCCTCCCGCTCGACCACCACCCGCCGGCCCTCCCAGCGGGTGACGTACCGCTCGACCTCCGGTTCCCCCCAACCGTCGCCCGCGTCCCGCACCACCAGTCCACCGCCGGTCCGCCCCCGCGCGGGCGCCCACACCTCCAGCTCCAGCCCGCCGTCGCACCCGCGCACGGGAACGACGGCCCCCGCGCGCGCGAACACCGGAATCCGAGCCGCAGGAGCATCGACCAGCACCTGCCCCGGCCCCTCGTACGCCCGCTCCGTCACCGTGTCGTACCAGCGTCCCCGCGGCAGCTCCACCGCACGCCGGTCCGCCCCCGGGACCAGCACCGGGGCCACCAGCAGGCAGTCGCCCAGCAGAAAGGCGTCCTCGCACTCCCGCAACGCCCGCTCCTCCGGCGCCGACCACCACAGCGGACGCACATACGGCGCCCCGGTACGCCGGGCCAGATGCGCCAGCGTCACGAAGTACGGCAGCAGCCGCCGCCGCTCGACGAGCGCCAGGCGCGCGTACTCCAGCACCTCGGCCCCGAACTCCCAGGGTTCCCGCCGCCCCGCCCGCGGACCCGCGTGCGTGCGGAACAGGGGCAGGTACGCGGCCAGTTGGAACCACCGCAGATACAGCTCCGGCGACGGACTGCCGTCCGACCCGCCCACGTCCGGTCCCGAATACGGCACCCCGCACAGCCCCAGCCCCATCACCAGCGCCAGCGACGCCCGCAGCCCGGGCCAGCCCGTGGCGATGTCCCCGGACCACGTGCCGCCGTAGCGCTGCATCCCGGCCCACCCGGAGCGGGAGAGGACGAACGGCCGCTCCTCGGGCACCAGACTCCGCAGTCCCTCGTACCCGGCGCGGGCCATGCACAGCGCGTACACGTTGTGGGCCTCCCGATGGTCACCGCCCCGCCCCTCCAGCGCGTGCCGGGCCGACCGGGGCAGCGTCGACTCCCCGAACGCGGCGAACGAGGTGGGCTCGTTCAGGTCGTGCCAGAAACCGGCGAAACCCTGCCCGAGCCGCTCCTCGTGGAGGCCGCCCCACCACTCACGCACACGCGCGCGCGTGAAGTCCGGAAAGACCACGTCCCCCGGCCCCGCCACACCGCGGACGACCGCCCCGGAGGCGTCCCTGACGAACGCGTCCTCGGCCGACCCACCGTCGTACACGGCGTTGCCCCGGGCGGCCGGAATCGCCGGACCGACGACCGACACCAGCCGGATCCCGGCCTGTCGCAGCTCGTCGGCGAGAACGGGCAACTTGGGAAACCGCTCCTCGTCCACGGTGAAGACCTGGTGGTCGGCGAAGTGACCACCGTCCAGATGCACGGCGTCGAGCGGCAGATCACGCTCCTGGTAGCCGGCGACGATCCGCCGCACCGCCTGCTCGTCCTCGAATCCGCCCCCCGCGTGATGGTGGCCGAGCGCCCACGCCGGCGGCAACGCGGGCGCCCCGGTGAGCGAGGCCCACGCCAGCAGCACGCGCGCGGGAGTGCCCACCGCCACCCAGCACCGCAGCGGACCACCGTCCATCCGCAGCACACTGCTCCCGGGCCGGTCGTGCCCCGACCCGGCGCCCTCCTCACCCTCCCGCAACACCACAGTGCCGTCCCACGAACTGTCGTGGAACACGAGATGCGTCCCCGCGTCGGCCACCACCAACTGCACCGGCATGGTGACGGACAACGGGTCCTCACCCGGGGTGAAGGCCGCGCCCGGACCGGTGTTCCACAACCGGTACGTACCGCTCCGCAACCGAGGACCCGTGGACCGGCCCCCGAGCCCGAAGAACCGGGCGTCCGCCGCCACCTCCGACCGCTGCGTCCAGCGCGCCGGACCGCCACCGACCGGCTCCCACCAGCGCGGCGGCAGCTCACGGCGCAGTACCACCCCTCCCGGCGTACGGATCTCGATCGCGCCGTGCAGGGAGACGGCCACCGTCGCCCGCTCGGCCACCACCCGCCAGCCGCCGTCCTTGTCCGGCTCCAGCGCCGCCCGGGGGTCCGGCTCCGGGCACCGGCCCGCCAACGCGTACGACGGCTCCGGCCCGGCCCCGTCCCAGCCCCAGAACACGGCGCCGTTCACGGCGACGAGGATCCGCAACTCCGAGCGGCCGAACCGCACGACACCGCCCCCGGGGCCCGGCTCCACCTCCTGCATCCGCCCGGGCACCCGCGCACGTTCCGGGCCCCGCGGGGGCAGCCCGGCGGCGTCGGCCCGCCGCCTGCGCCAGGCCGCCCGTACGCCACGCAACCCCTGCGCCGCCCCCGCAGAACCGACCGCCTTCATCGAACGCACCAGGTCACGACCGTCCATGCTGCTCACCCTGCCATCGACCACCCCCCGCGCGGGCGTCGTTCAACTGCCGTTCACCCGTGACGGGACCACATCTTCACGACGCCGACCAGGTGCGGCGCGCCCTGGTGTGGGAGTCGATCACGTGGCATCGTCCGTGTCAGCCGCGTCACGCGCACACCCCAGCCCGTGCGCGGAGGACGCACACGACGCGCACAGTCCGGGAGCCGCCCCATGTCGACCGTGAACCCGCAGCCGCTCTGGCAGCCAGATCCGCAGCGCATCGCCCAGGCCCGGATCACCCGGTTCCACACCTGGGCAGCCGAACACCACGGCGCCCCCGCCGAAGGCGGCTACGGTGCCCTGCACCGCTGGTCCGTCGAGGAGCCGGACACCTTCTGGCAAGCCGTGACGGAATGGTTCGACGTACGCTTCTCGACCCCCTACGCGCGCGTACTGGGCGACCGCTCGATGCCCGGCGCACAGTGGTTCCCCGGGGCCACCCTGAACTACGCCGAGCACGCCCTGCGCGCGACGGACACCCGCGCGGACGAACCGGCCCTGCTGTACGTCGACGAGACCCACGAGCCGCGCCCCGTCACCTGGGCGGAGCTGAACCGACAGGTCGGCTCCCTCGCCGCCGAGCTGCGCGCCCTCGGCGTGCGCCCCGGTGACCGAGTCAGCGGCTACCTCCCGAACATCCCGCAGGCCGTGGTCGCCCTCCTCGCCACCGCCGCCATCGGCGGCGTCTGGACCTCCTGCGCCCCCGACTTCGGCGCCCGCAGTGTCCTCGACCGCTTCCAGCAGGTCGAACCCGTCGTCCTGTTCACCGTCGACGGCTACCGCTACGGCGGCAAGGAACACGACCGCCGCGACACCGTCGCCGAACTGCGCCGCGCACTGCCCACCCTGCGCGCGGTGATCCACATCCCGCTCCTCGGCACCGAGGCCCCCGAGGGCGCGCTGGAATGGGACACCCTGACGGCCGCGGACACAACCCCCGTCTTCGAGCAGGTGCCCTTCGACCACCCCTTGTGGGTGCTCTACTCCTCCGGCACCACCGGCCTGCCCAAGGCCATCGTCCAGTCCCAGGGCGGCATCCTGGTCGAACACCTCAAACAACTCGGCCTGCACTGCGACCTGGGCCCCGAGGACCGCTTCTTCTGGTACACCTCGACCGGCTGGATGATGTGGAACTTCCTCGTCTCCGGCCTGCTCACCGGCACCACGATCGTCCTGTACGACGGCAGTCCCGGCTTCCCGGACACGGGCGCCCAGTGGCGCATCGCCGAACGCGCCGGCGCCACCCTCTTCGGCACCTCCGCCGCCTACGTCATGGCATGCCGCAAGGCCGGCGTGCACCCGGCCCGCGACCACGACCTGTCCACCGTCCAGTGCGTCGCCACCACGGGCTCACCCCTCCCGCCGGACGGCTTCCGCTGGCTGCACGACGAGTTCGCCGAGAGCGGCGCGAACCTGTGGATCGCCTCCGTCAGCGGCGGCACCGACGTGTGCTCCTGCTTCGCGGGCGCCGTCCCCACCCTCCCCGTGTACATCGGCGAGCTCCAGGCGCCCGGCCTGGGCACCGACCTCCAGTCCTGGGACCCGAGCGGAGCACCCCTGACCGACGAGGTCGGCGAGCTCGTCGTCACCAACCCCATGCCCTCCATGCCGATCCGTTTCTGGAACGACCCGGACGGCAGCCGCTACCACGACAGCTACTTCGACACCTACCCCGGCGTCTGGCGGCACGGCGACTGGATCACCGTCACCTCCCGCGGGTCCGTCGTCATCCACGGCCGCTCCGACTCCACCCTCAACCGGCAGGGCGTCCGCATGGGCTCGGCCGACATCTACGAGGCCGTCGAGCGCCTTCCCGAGATCAGGGAATCCCTCGTCGTCGGCGTCGAGCAGCCCGACGGGGGCTACTGGATGCCCCTCTTCGTCCACCTCGCGCCCGGAGCGGTCCTCGACGAGACCCTGCTGGCCCGCATCAAGCAGACCATCCGCGCACAGCTCTCCCCGCGCCACGTACCCGACGAGGTCATCGAGGTGCCCGGCGTCCCGCACACCCTCACCGGCAAGCGCATCGAGGTCCCGGTCAAGCGCCTCCTGCAGGGCACCCCGCTGGAGAAGGCCGTCAACCCCGGCTCCATCGACGACCTCGACCTGCTCCACTTCTACGAGGACCTCGCCCGCAAGCGCACCTGACCAGGCCCTCGGCGAGCCGGCCGAGGCCGCACGAGGCCGGCTCGCCGCGCCGCCCCGACGCCGTTGTCAGTGCCCCCGGTTACTGTGAGTGAGCATTGATCGACTGCGCACAGGGGGAAACATGGCGCACACCGACCAGACCATGCGACGCGTCCTGCGCCGCGAAATCGCCGGCACCATCGGAGTGCTCACCGACGAGCACGACTTCCGTGCCATGCGGCGCTACCGCAGCTTCACCTTCGACGACCACGCCGCCTATCTCCAACAGATGGAAGCCCTCCTCAGGGCACGCGCATCCCAGGGCACCCACACCACGATCGCCCTCTTCGACCCGGAGGAGTACGCCGACTTCTGCTCGGCGGCGGGCCTCGACCCCGACGCCCACGCCAGCCGCACCCGCTTCACCGCGGAACTCGCCGCCAACGGACCCACCCTGCCGTACGAGGGCCAGGCACTCGCCGATCTCCTCCCGGCCCTCGTCGACGAAGCCGTCCGCCAGGCCACCTGGGAGTACGCCACCGCCCTGCTGGCCCGCCTCGGCAGCTGCGCCACCTGCGGTGAGGATCTCGGCCGAGCCGCCTTCTCCCGGGCCAAGCGCCTCGTCCTGCGCATCCTCGAAACGGCCCCGCCGGGCAACCGCCACCTGGTCTGCAGCGTCTCCGGCGTCCCGGAAACCCTCCTCGCCGTCCTCCACGCCGACGAGGACATCGACGGCACTCCGCACCTGGACGAGGCCGAGGCCCTGGAATTCATCAGCGTCCTCGCCCTCGGCCTCGCCACCCACAGCCCCGGCGGCCTCGTGATGCGCATCAGCGCTCCGAGCGGCCCCGAGCGCATCCATGGCTGGCGCCTTCGGGGATACGGCCTCGAACCCCTCACCGCCGGTGAGGTCTTCGACGCCTACTGCATCGACATGGACACCGGCGACCTCATCTCCCCGGAATCCAACGTCGACTACTGCGCGCCGCCCGACCTCGGAGACGAGAACCCACCGGGACACCACCACTGAACGCGTGCGGGGCGCCCCTTCCGCCAGAAGGGACGCCCCGCGCCGAACCTCGTCCGGTCCTACTCGCCGGACAGCACCGCCTGAGCCGCGTTCCGCGCCTCCTCGGCGCTGTCCGCCGCCCGGGCCGCCGCCGCGGCGCGCTCGCACTGGGCCAGCGTGAACTTGGCCAGCGTCGCCCGGACATAGGGAAGCGACGCAGCGCCCATGGAGAGGGAGGTGACGCCCAGACCGGTCAGCACACACGCCAGCAGCGGGTCCGACGCGGCCTCACCGCAGACACCGCAGCTCTTGCCCTCGGCCTTCGCCGCCTCGGCGGACATCGCGACCAGGTCGAGCAGCGCCGGCTGCCACGGGTCCTGCAACCGGGACACCGCACCCACCTGCCGGTCGGCGGCGAAGGTGTACTGCGCGAGGTCGTTCGTCCCCAGGGACAGGAACTCGACCTCCTGCAGAACCGAGCGCGCCCGCAGCGCCGCCGACGGGATCTCCACCATCGCGCCGAACTTCGCCCGCAGCCCGGCTTCGCGGCACGCGTCCGCGAACGCCTTGGCATCGGCGCGGTCCGCCACCATCGGAGCCATGACCTCGAGGTGGACCGGCAGCCCCTCGGCCGCCTTCGCCAGCGCCGTCAGCTGCGTACGCAGCACGTCAGGGTGGTCCAGCAGCGTCCGCAGACCGCGCACACCCAGCGCCGGGTTGGGTTCGTCGCCCGGGGTGAGGAAGTCCAGCGGCTTGTCCGCTCCGGCGTCCAGCACCCGCACGACCACCCGGCCCTCCGGGAACGCCTCCAGCACCTGCCGGTAGGCGGACACCTGCTTCTCCTCAGACGGCGCCTTCTTGCTGTCGTCGAGGAAGAGGAACTCGGTGCGGAACAGTCCGACGCCCTCGGCCCCGGCCTCCACCGCCGCGGGCACGTCCGCGGGACCACCGATGTTCGCGAGCAGCGGCACCTTGTGACCGTCCGAGGTCGAGCCCGGTCCGGTGGAGGCGGCCAGTGCCGCCCTGCGCTCGGCGGCGTCCGCCTCCAGTCGCGCCTTCTTCTCCTCGCTGGGGTTCACGAAGATCTCGCCGGTGCTGCCGTCCACGGCGATCACCGTGCCTTCGGGGACCTCCCCGGCGCCGGGAAGCGCCACGACGGCAGGCACGCCGAGCGCCCGAGCGAGGATCGCGCTGTGGCTGGTCGGCCCGCCCTCCTCGGTGACGAAACCGAGAACCAGTGTCGGGTCCAGCAGCGCCGTGTCGGCGGGCGCGAGATCCCGCGCAATGAGAACGTACGGCTCCTCGCTGTCCGGCACGCCGGGCATCGGCACCCCGAGCAGCCGGGCGACGATACGATTCCGCACGTCGTCGAGGTCGGCCACGCGGCCGGCCAGGTACTCACCGGCACCGGCCAGCAGGGCGCGGTACGCGGCGAAGGCGTCGTACACCGCGCGCTCGGCCGTGCTGCCGACGGCGATCCGCCGTTCCACGTCCGCCATCAGCTCGGGGTCCTGGGCCATCATGGCCTGCGCCTCGAGCACCGCCTGGGCTTCGCCCCCCGCCAGATTGCCGCGCGCCATCAGGTCGGCCGCCACAGCCTCCACGGCCTTGCGCGCGCGCTGCTGCTCACGCTCCGCGTCCTCAGCCGGAATCTGCTTGGCCGGCGGCTCGAGTACCGCCGTCCCCATGTGGCGGACCTCGCCGATCGCCACACCGTGGCTCACACCGACGCCTCGCAGCGTTGTCTCCATCTCACCCGTCCCGATAGTGCGGCGGGTACCGCCGCCGCGGTCGTTGTCCTACAAGCCGTCTCACGACGGCGTTGACGTCACTTCCAGAGAAAGAGACTCTCGCCGGCCTTCACTTCGCCGTCCTCACGGAGATCGGCGAGGGCCTCGGCCGTCGCCTCCAGGGCCACGACCGGACAGACCGGCGACTTGCCGGCGGCCTCGACGGCGGCCGGGTCCCAGCGCACCACGGCCTGCCCACGCACGACGGTGTCGCCCTTGTTCACCAGCAGCTCGAAACCCTCACCGTTGAGCTGCACCGTGTCGATGCCGAGATGAGTCAGCACACCGTGCCCGCTGTCGTCGACGACCACGAAGGCGTGCGGGTGCAGAGAGACGATGACCCCGTCCACGGGCGCCACTGCCTCGGAAGGCTCCCGTACGGGGTCGATGGCGGTGCCCGGGCCGACCATGGCCCCGGAGAAGACGGGATCGGGCACAGCGGCCAGGCCGATGGCGCGTCCTGCGAGCGGGGACGAGACGGTGGTCATGGGAAGCCTCCCAGGGCGGAGATGTGTACGGGCCGTCACTGCCTGTTCCCGGACGGCGGACTGGGCAGCAGCGTATGTCATAGGAAGTACCGGTTCCGCATGAGTGTTCCGATTAGAGGTCTAGACCACAGTCCCCACGGATTTGCACCCGTTCCTCGGCCCCGTGTACAGTCGTGAGTCCTGCCTGAGGGTGAGCGATGCGAAGCACCATGACCTCGCCTCGGCGGCAACCAACCCATCAGATCCTATCGCTGGATGGCCTTCTGCGTGCCCGCAGGACGGTGGTCAGAAGCACCGGGAAAGCCTGATAGTGTTGGAAACACCGAAGGGAAGCGCCCGGAGGAAAGCCCGAGAGGGTGAGTACAAAGGAAGCGTCCGTTCCTTGAGAACTCAACAGCGTGCCAAAAGTCAACGCCAGATATGTTGATACCCCGTCTCCGGCCATCAGGCTGGGACGAGGTTCCTTTGAAAAACACAGCGAGGACGCTGTGAACGGTCGGA
>NZ_JAGMUE010000259.1:0-571 GCF_019049165.1 Streptomyces sp. AC627_RSS907 | reverse complement strand
GCCGGGGTGTGCTCGGCCGAGTGGGGCCGCAGGCGGCTGAGGGTCGAGGCCACGGTGGACGCCGCCGCAGCGGCCAGGGCGCCGGTGGTACGGCCGAACACGCGCTGGACCGGGGCCGCGGAGGTGGTGTCCGCGGCTGACCCCGCCGGCGCCGTCGGGGCGTGGACGGGGGGGAGCGGGCCGGGCTGCGTCGGCGGGGGCGGCGTGAGGGTGGCCACCGGTAGCGGGCTTCCGGCAGCGGTGGCGCCCGGGGACGCGGGCCGGCGCAGGGGCACGGCCTTGGCGGGCCCGGGGCGGGCGGCGGCCGTGCGCTGCACGGCGGCGGGGGACGCGGGGGCGCCGCCGGGGGTGCGCTGCACGGCGAAGGGGGTGAGGCCGCCGCCGGAGGTGGGCAGGGGCGCCGTCGGCGTCGGACCGAGGGGCGCCGCGAGGGTCGGTGCGACGGCGAGCGCGGGGGCGGCCGGCCGGGGCGGTGCCGGCAGGGGAGTGGGCGCGGCGAAGGAGGGCGGCGTGAGTGACGCGGGTGGCGTCGCGGGGGTGGCGGCCGGGGCGGTGGCGCGCTGGACCGGGG
>NZ_JAGMUE010000258.1:0-586 GCF_019049165.1 Streptomyces sp. AC627_RSS907 | reverse complement strand
CGCGCGGACAGATCCGCCCGGCTGGGCGTGGCGAGCAAACTACAAAGGATCGTCGCCCTTGTTCAATAGCGATCCGTCTCGCTGACAGGCCCCTGCCATGGCGCGCGGGCGCGCACCGGGGGCTCGCACCCGGCGCGAACCGCCGCCGCCCGAGCCCCGCGACCTCGCTCGCCGGCCGCTCGCCACTCCTCGGGCGCGGGCGTATCAGCCCTGGTCACGGCGGAGTTGACGGCTTCGGCACGCGGGTTCGCGCGGGCGTCCGGTGACGGGCGCGAGGCGCGCGGCGCCCGGCGGTCGGCGGTCCGGCGCGCGCCGGCGGCGGCCGTCTCGCATGCCGGAACGGCTCCGTCCGTGGCGGTCGGCCGCGCGGTGCGGCAGGAAGCTGGCACGGCCGCCGCCGCGCCGCTGTGCGCCGATCGGGCGGACCCCGGCCGGCCAGCGTTTTCGTCCCCTACGTCCGGGTACTCGACGCCGTTGGCGCACCACCCGTCACACCAGTCACTTCAACAACCCCACTCACCGACGCCAGCCGAACCACTACCGCACCACGCCGCGCCCCCGCACCACGCGCATACCGCGTCAGCAC
>NZ_JAGMUE010000257.1:0-826 GCF_019049165.1 Streptomyces sp. AC627_RSS907 | reverse complement strand
ACGAAACGCTGCTCGGCTGGAAGATGCACAAGGGCCGCCCCGTGCGCGACGCCGAGGGCAACCCGATCACGGCAACCACACAGCCGATCATGACCCGCGAAGAGTTCGACCGCATCGGCGCGGTACTGGACGAGCGGAGCATCGACAACGGGGACCGGAAGGACACGGACGCGCTGCTGTTGCGGGTCATCCACTGCGACTCGTGCGGTGGACGCATGTACCTGAACAAGCAGGACACCAGGAACAACCAGCACCCCACCTACAAGTGCAACCCGTATTCGCGCGGCTTCAAGTGCGAGAAGTCCGCTCACGTCAGGGGCGATTGGGCCGACGAGTACGTGACCGTCGAGTTCCTGCGCCTGATGGGCCCCGTGGAGACAACGCACGTCGTCACTGTCCCCGGGTACGACCCTGAGCCCGAGCTTCGCGCCACCCTCGCCGAGTTCGCGGAGCACCAGGAACAGAAGGGACGCCAGAAGTCCCGCCACGCTGCGGCCGAGTGGCAGAAGCGTGCGGACGCACTCGACAACCGGATAGCCGAGCTGGAGACCCGCGAGAAGCGCGAGCCGCAACGCATCGTCACCCCGACCGGCCGCACCATCCGCGACGAGTGGGAAGCGGCGGACACGGCGGGACGACGAGCGCTACTCGTTGAAGCGGGCGTGCGACTAAACGTACGGCGAGGCACCCCCGGCGGGTGGCGGAAGCTGGACACGCGCCGTGTCACGTTCACCATGTCCGGAGAGCTGGGCACCGCCGCCGACGCTCTCGCGGGTGAGGCATCGGCGCTGGAATCCGAGACGCGCGGAGACGAGCCGACCGAGGG
>NZ_JAGMUE010000256.1:0-862 GCF_019049165.1 Streptomyces sp. AC627_RSS907 | reverse complement strand
ACGACGCCGTCCGCGGCCAGTACTACTGGCACCGCTTCTTCTCCCACCAGCCCGACCTCAACTACGAGAACCCCGCCGTCCAGGAGGAAATGCTCGCCGCCCTCAAATTCTGGCTCGACCTCGGCATCGACGGCTTCAGACTGGACGCCGTCCCCTACCTCTACCAAGAGGAAGGCACCAACTGCGAAAACCTCCCCGCCACCCACGCCTTCCTCAAACGGGTCCGCAAGGAGATCGACGCCCAGTACCCCGACACCGTCCTGCTGGCCGAGGCCAACCAGTGGCCCGAAGACGTCGTCGACTACTTCGGCGACTACACCTCCGGCGGCGACGAATGCCACATGGCCTTCCACTTCCCCGTCATGCCCCGCATCTTCATGGCGGTACGCCGCGAGTCCCGCTACCCCGTCTCCGAAATCCTCGCCAAGACCCCCGCCATCCCCTCCGGCTGCCAGTGGGGCATCTTCCTGCGCAACCACGACGAACTCACCCTGGAAATGGTCACCGACGAGGAACGCGACTACATGTGGGCCGAGTACGCCAAGGACCCCCGCATGCGCGCCAACATCGGCATCCGCCGCCGCCTCGCCCCACTCCTCGACAACGACCGCAACCAGATCGAACTGTTCACCGCCCTCCTGCTCTCCCTGCCCGGCTCACCGATCCTCTACTACGGCGACGAGATCGGCATGGGCGACAACATCTGGCTCGGCGACCGCGACGCGGTACGCACACCGATGCAGTGGACCCCGGACCGCAACGCCGGCTTCTCGTCGTCCGACCCCGGACGCCTGTTCCTGCCCACGATCATGGACCCGGTCTACGGCTACCAGGTGACCAACGTCGAGGCATCCATGGCCTC
>NZ_JAGMUE010000255.1:0-1204 GCF_019049165.1 Streptomyces sp. AC627_RSS907 | reverse complement strand
TGGTGCCTTCCTCTTGGTAGAGGTAGGGGACGGCGTCCAGTCTGAAGCCGTCGATGCCGAGGTCGAGCCAGAATTTGAGGGCGGCGAGCATTTCCTCCTGGACGGCGGGGTTCTCGTAGTTGAGGTCGGGCTGGTGGGAGAAGAAGCGGTGCCAGTAGTACTGGCCGCGGACGGCGTCGTGGGTCCAGTTGGAGGCCTCGGTGTCGACGAAGATGATGCGGGCGTCCTGGAACTGTTTGTCGTCGTCCGCCCAGACGTAGTAGTCGCCGTAGGGGCCGTCGGGGTTGTTGCGTGATTCCTGGAACCACGGGTGCTGGTCGCTGGTGTGGTTCATGACGAAGTCGATGATCACGCGCATGCCGCGCTGGTGGGCGGCGTCGACGAACTCGACGAAGTCGGCGAGGTCGCCGAACTCGGGCAGGACGGCGGTGTAGTCGCTGACGTCGTAGCCGCCGTCCCTGAGGGGTGATGTGAAGAAGGGCGGGAGCCAGAGGCAGTCCACGCCCAGCCATTGCAGGTAGTCCAGTTTGGCGGTGAGGCCTTTGAGGTCGCCGACGCCGTCGCCGTTGCTGTCCTGGAAGGAGCGGACGAGGACCTCGTAGAAGACGGCTCGTTTGAACCAGTCCGGGTCCCGGTCCTTGGCGGGTGTGTCCTCGAAGGTGTCCGGCACGGGCTCGTTGACGATCATGAGGCTGCCGGCCCTTCGTTCCGAAGCGCGGCGGCGGACGCCCCCTGGACGTGGAAGACGTGCGCGGGGGCCCGGCCGGGCTCCAGGCGCACGTAGTTCGTCCTGCCCCAGTGGTAGGTCTCGCCGGTGAGTTCGTCGCGCACCGGAACCGACTCGTGCCAGTCCAGGCCGAGTTGCGGCATGTCCAACGAGACCGTCGCCTCCTGGGTGTGGTGGGGGTCGAGGTTGGCGACCACCAGCACGACGTCGGACCCCGCGCGCTTGCTGTACGCGATGAGCGCGTCGTTGTCGATCCGATGGAAGCGGAGGTTCCTGAGCCGGTGCAGCGCGGGGTGGTCGCGGCGGATGGTGTTGAGGCGGGTGATGAGGGGGGCGATGGTGCGGCCCTCGCGGGCGGCGGCGGCCCAGTCGCGGGGTTTGAGCTGGTACTTCTCCGAGTCGAGGTATTCCTCGCTGCCTTCGCGCAGGGGGGTGTTCTCGCAGAGTTCGTAGCCGCTGTAGATGCCCCAGGTGGGG
>NZ_JAGMUE010000254.1:0-522 GCF_019049165.1 Streptomyces sp. AC627_RSS907 | reverse complement strand
GCTGTCGAAGGTGGGACTGGCGATTGGGACGAAGTCGTAACAAGGTAGCCGTACCGGAAGGTGCGGCTGGATCACCTCCTTTCTAAGGAGCACTTCTTACCGAGTCCTTCGGGACGAGGTCAGAGGCCAGTACATCAGCGAACGTCTGATGCTGGTTGCTCATGGGTGGAACGTTGACTATTCGGCATTCTTGACCAGCTTGTCTTCCTAGTACTGCTTCGGCGTGGAACGGGAGAGTGAGTGGTGGGGGTGTCGGGCACGCTGTTGGGTGTCTGAGGGTACGGCCGCAAGGTCTGCTTTCAGTGCCGGCCCCGGTATAGGTCCGCGTCAGCGGGTTGTGACGGGTGGTTGGTCGTTGTTTGAGAACTGCACAGTGGACGCGAGCATCTGTGGCCAAGTTTTTAAGGGCGCACGGTGGATGCCTTGGCACCAGGAACCGATGAAGGACGTGGGAGGCCACGATAGGCCCCGGGGAGTCGTCAACCAGGCTTTGATCCGGGGGTGTCCGAATGGGGAAACCCG
>NZ_JAGMUE010000253.1:0-664 GCF_019049165.1 Streptomyces sp. AC627_RSS907 | reverse complement strand
GCGTTGGACCGCCTCACCCGGCTGTGGCGAAAATGGCCCGGTTCCGCCCGTCTGCCTTGTGCCGCAACACCTTCGGAGGTCAGCGCCATGTCCGCCGCGCCGTTCGAGTCCGCGCCGTACGAGTCTGTGGCGTACGAGTCTGTGCCGTACGACACCGATGACCGGCCGGTGACCGTCGAGCGGCGCGAGGGCCCGTACGGGGAGGTCGTGCTGCGGCGGCGCGGGCAGGGGGCGGGAGCCGTGTGGGAGATCATCGCCAACGGCTGCTTTCTGATGGACACCTCCGATGGTCGGTCCGAGCGGTTGCTGATGCGTGCCGCGCTGAACGCCCTCACGGAGGGGGTGGAATCGGGTTCCGGCTCTGACCCTGGCTCGGACTCCGTTGACGAGGTCGGTGCCGTCTCGACCGCGACCGGCGCGCCGTCGCTGGCCACCACGTCGTCCATGCCGGCCGCGAGCGATGAGTTGGCGTCTGTGCGGGGTGCGGAGGCACGGTGCCCGATACACAGCGGGGCGTTGGGCGGCGACTCGGTCGACGGTTCGGCGGCACCTGGTACGAGCGGCACCCAAGATGTCAGCCGGCCCTCTTCCGGGAGGCGGCCCACGGGAGACGGGGGTTCCGACAGTGGCCTGGCCGGCGGTCGCGGGGCGGGTGCCTCGCTCG
>NZ_JAGMUE010000252.1:0-660 GCF_019049165.1 Streptomyces sp. AC627_RSS907 | reverse complement strand
CCCCGTGCCCTCCAGGACCCCGGCGTACAGATGTGGGGTCCCCGTGGTGATCAGCGGCTCGGCGGTGTCCGGCTCCGGGGCGTACACCGCCAGGCCGTCGCGCGGGGCGAGCACCACCAGGCTCAGGCCACGGGGCTCGGCCGGGGCGCGCGGCGAGCGGCGCGCGACGGCCGCGCTCCGCGCCAGGCGGCGGGCCGCGGCGTCCCGGCGCTCCCCGACCTGATCCGGCGCGGTCCCGGCCGGCAACACGTCCCACGGCTCGACGCAACCGCCGTCCTGCACGTCCACCTGCCCGACGCCGGCGGCCGACAGCAGGGCCGCCACCGCAGCCCCGACGCGGCCGGCACCTCGGACCTGCACACGCGCGGCGCGCCTGGCCCCCAGCAGCCGCAGCCCGGCATCCGGCTCCGGGTGTCGAACCGACAGGGCCGCGAGGTCGGCCCGCAGGCGCTCCATCGCCCCCGGGTCGTCCCGGACGAGGGCGGCCGGGCCCGCGCTCGCCCACGGGTCGTCGATCACCCCGGCCGCGACGAGGCGGGCCACGACGGCGTCGGCCCTCCCCTCCGGCAGGCCCATCGCCCGCGCCTCCTGGCGCAGCAGGGGCAGCCCCCGGGTGCCGTCGAGCAGGCCGATGAAGCTGGTGGTCGCCGTGTCCAGGGG
>NZ_JAGMUE010000251.1:939-8851 GCF_019049165.1 Streptomyces sp. AC627_RSS907 | reverse complement strand
CTGCGACGGACCATTCGGCGCCGTCAACCCGTTCGACGCACCGTCCTGATTCACCGCCGTACCACGCACCACCGCCAGGACCGGGTGACCCTGCCGCCGGGCATCGGAGAGCCGCTCCACCAGCAGCATCCCCGCACCCTCGGACCAGCCCGTCCCGTCCGCCCCCGCACCGAACGACTTGCACCGACCATCCGCAGCAAGCCCCCGCTGCCGCGAAAACTCCACAAAAACATCAGGCGTCGGCATCACCGTCACGCCACCGACCAGCGCCATCGAACACTCACCGGACCGCAACGCCTGCACCGCCAGATGCAACGCCACCAACGACGACGAACACGCCGTGTCCACCGTCACCGCCGGCCCCTCCAAACCGAACGTGTACGACACCCGACCCGACATCACCGACGACGCCGTACCCGTCAGCAGATGCCCCTCGACGCCGTCAGCCGCCTCGATCGAGCCGCTGCCGTATCCCATGGCCGTAGCACCGACGAACACACCCACCGGCTGACCCGCCAGACCGCGCGGATTCACTCCGGCGCGCTCGAACGCCTCCCAGGACGTCTCCAGCAGCAACCGCTGCTGCGGATCCATCGCCAACGCCTCACGCGGCGAAATCCCGAACAACCCCGCATCAAACTCACCGGCGTCATACAAGAACCCGCCATGCCGCGCATACGAGGTACCCGCATGCTCCGGATCCGGGTGATACAGACCCTCCAGATCCCAGCCACGATCCGTCGGGAACTCCCCGATCCCGTCCCCGCCGGAGGCCACCAGATCCCAGTACTCCTCCGGCGTCTCCACCCCACCCGGCAACCGCAGCCCCATACCCACGATCACAACCGGATCCTCGGCAACAGCCGGAGCAACAACCTCCGCAACGCTGGAGTCGGACACAACCGTGCCCAGAGAGAAGCGCCCGAGCAGGAAGACAGCGAGCCGCTCCGCGTCCGGATAGTCGAACACAAGCGTCGCGGGCAACGCCAGCGCAGTCACGGTCTGGAGACGGTTACGCAGTTCCACAGCGGTCAGTGAGTCAAAACCCAGCTCCCTGAACGCCCGGTCGGATTCGACCGCACCGGCCGAGGCATACCCCAGAACAGCAGCAACCTCCCCCCGCACCACATCCAGCACCACACGCCGCCGCTCCTCCGACGACAGACCCACCAACCGCGCAGCAAGGCCGGACTCCGACTCCCCCACACCCGAACTCAGCCCCACAGCCTCCGGCAGACCAGACAGAAGAGGCCGTTCCCTGGCCGCGGTGAACAACGGCAGGAACTCCGACCACCGCACATCCACGACGGTGACCTGATCGTCCGCCGCGCCCACGGCCTGGGCCAGCGCGGCCACCGCACGCTCAGGTTCCATCCCGACCAGGCCCTGCCTGCGGAGCGCGGTGGCGGCCTCGTCGTCGGCCGCCATGCCGACACGTGCCCAGGGGCCCCAGGCGATCGATGTGCCGGTGAGCCCTGCGGCACGACGGCGCTGGATCAGGGCGTCGAGAGCAGCGTTCGCGGCACCGTACGCGCCCTGCCGGGCGCTGCCCCACGTTGCCGAGATCGAGGAGAACACCACGAACACATCGACATCACCCACCAACGCGTCCAGATGCAACGCCCCGTCGACCTTGCCCCGCACCACCCGCTCCAGATGCGCCACATCAGCCTCAGCCAACGGCACATCCTCACCCACACCAGCCGCATGCACTACCGCATCGACAGGCCCCACAGCCGCCAACAACGCCTCGACCGCGACCCGATCAGCCAGATCACACGCATGGATCTCCGCACCCGGCAACTCAGCCAGCAACTCCGCCGCCCCGGGCGCCTCCGCACCACGCCGCGACACCAGCACCAACCGCTCAGCACCACGCTCCGACACCCAACGCGCCACCTGCGCCCCGAGCCCACCGGTCCCCCCGGTGATCAGCACCGTTCCCCGCGGACGCCAGCTCGTCCCGTGCGGAGCGGGCGCATGCACCAGGCGGCGCACCAGCACCCCGCCTCCACGCACCGCGACCTGATCCTCCGCGCCCAATGCGCCGCCAAGAATCGTGCCGACGCGCCCCGCGGCCCGGGCATCGAGGACCGCGGGCAGATCGAGCAGTCCACCCCACCACTCTGGGTACTCCAACCCCACGGCACGGCCGAAGCCCCACAGCGCCGCCTGGTCGACGTCCACTACGCCGTCCGCACGACCCGTGACCACCGCACCCCGGGTCACCAACCACAGCGGAGCCCTACGCCCCACCTCCGCCAACGCCTGGACCAGCGCCAGCGCCTCACCGACCGAGCCCAGCAGCGAGACGACACCGGTTGCCTGATGCCCCGCCAGTCGAGCTGCCAGTTCGGTCCGGGTGCCCGCAGGCACGGGAGTGACATCCGCGCCGAGCCCGGCCAGCAACTCAGCGAGGCCGAAACGGTCGTCACCGACCAGCAGCCATGTTCCGGTGAGCCGGCCGTGGCCCGTGACGGTGGCGGGCTGCCAGGTGACGCGGTAGCGCCAGCCGTCGATGAGCGACCGTTCCCGGCCTCGCGCCCGCCAGGACGCCAGCGCCGGCACCAGGGTCGCCAGTTCCGTGGCCTCCACACCGATACGGTCGGCGAGTTCTTCGACGTCGCCCTTCTCGACGTCCGCCCAGAACCCGTCGTCGTCACGGTCACCGCGAGGCTTGGCCGCTCCCCTCTCCGGCCAGAACCGTTCCCGCTGGAAGGCGTACGTCGGCAACTCGGCCGGCTGGACCCCAGTGAACAGCGTCCCCCAGTCCACCGACACGCCATCCACATACAAGGCCGCCAACGCCGTCAGCACGGTCGTGACCTCGTCCCGGTCACGGCGCAGCAGCGGAACGGCAACCGTCTCCGGCTGCTGCACCAGCGCGGTCAGTACCGCGTCCGGGCCCAGTTCCACGAACCTGGTCACGCCGTCGAGCGCGCTGATCGCGTCGGCGAACCGGACCGGCCGCCGGACCTGCTCCACCCAGTACTCCGGATCCGACCACTGCCCCGGCTCCACCACCCGCCCAGACACCGTCGACACCGCCGGCACCGACGGCTCGCTGAAGGACAGCCCGCGCACCACCGCACGGAACTCCGCCAGCATCGGCTCCACCAACCGCGAATGGAACGCATGACTGGTCCGCAGACGCGACGTCTTCCAACCATGCCCGGCAACCCGGTCGATGTCGGCCTCACACCCGGCCACCACCACCGAACCCGGCCCGTTGACCACCGCAATGTCAACGTCGGGGAACTCCGCCGCCACCTCCGCCTCGGAAGCCATGACCGCGAGCATCGCCCCACCAGACGGCAACGCCTGCATCAAACGACCCCGAGCCGTCACCAGCGTGACCGCATCCTCCAGCGACAACACCCCGGCCACATACGCCGCCGCAACCTCACCAACCGAATGCCCCACCAGGACATCGGCCCGCACACCCCACGACGAAAGCAAGGCATGCAACGCCACCTCGACCGCGAACAACGCGGGCTGCGCATACCCCGTCTCGTGAATCAGCTCCTCATCACCCAGCACCACCGACAACGGACGGTCCAGATGCACGTCCACATACAACGCCACCTGATCGAAAGCATCCGCGAACACCGGGAACGCCTCATACAACCCCCGGCCCATCCCCACCCGCTGCGCACCCTGCCCCGTGAACAGGAACGCAACCCGACCAGCACGAGCCACCCCACTCAGAGCGCCCGCACCCGCCGCCACCGCATCCAACCCATCCACCAGCTGGGCCCGATCACCCGCCAGCACCACCGCCCGATGCGCGAGCCTCGAACGCCGGGCGGTTGCCGCTGCCAGGGCCGGGAGGTCGGTGTCCGCCACCGTGCGCAGCAGTTCCGCCTGGGCGCGGAGTGCGTCCCGGGTGTGACCGGAGAGCAGGACTGGCAGGACCGGCAGGATCGTCAGGTCCGGCGACGAGGCGGGACCGGTGGTGGGTATGGAGGTGGGCGGCTCCTCCAGGATCACGTGGGCGTTGGTGCCGCTGATTCCGAAGGAGGACACGCCGGCCCGACGCGGCCGGGCTCCGGTCGGCCAGGGCTGTGCCTCGGTCAGCAGTGACACGGCACCGGAGGACCAGTCGACGTGCGGCGACGGCTGTTCGGCATGCAGGGTGGCGGGCAGGGTCTCGTGCTGGAGCGCGAGGACCATCTTGATGATCCCGGCCGCGCCCGCCGCCGCCTGGGTGTGTCCGATGTTGGACTTCAGCGAACCGAGCCACAGCGGCCGTTCCCGGTCCGGGCCACCGTACGTCGCCAGGACGGCTTCCGCCTCGATCGGGTCGCCCAGCCTGGTACCGGTGCCGTGTGCCTCGACCACGTCGACATCGCCCGGTGCCAGTCCGGCGTTGCTGAGCGCGGCCTGGATCACTCGCTGCTGCGATGGGCCGTTCGGAGCCGTCAGGCCGTTGGACGCACCGTCCTGGTTCACGGCCGTGCCCCGCACCACCGCCAGCACGCGGCGTCCCGCCGCCCGCGCCGACGACAGCCGCTCGACGACGAACACGCCGGCGCCCTCACCCCAGGCGGTGCCGTCCGCATCGGCGGCGAACGACTTGCAGCGGCCGTCGGCCGCCAGTCCGCGCTGTCGGCTGAAGTCCAGGAAGGCGGTCGGTGTCGTCATCACGGTGACACCTCCGACCAGGGCCATCGAGCACTCACCGGTCCGCAGGGCCTGCGTCGCCAGGTGCAGCGCGACCAGCGACGACGAACACGCCGTGTCGACGGTCACCGCCGGCCCTTCGAGGCCGAACGTGTAGGAGACCCGGCCGGAGAGCACGCTCGCCGCGTTGCCGGTGCCGATGTGGCCCGCGGAGTCCGCGACATCCTCGTTGCCGCCGTCGTCGAGGAGGGCGACGTAGTCCTGACCGTTGGTGCCGGCGAACACACCGATCTGCTCACCGCGCAGCGACAGCGGGTCGATCCCGGCGCGCTCGAACGCCTCCCACGACGTCTCCAGCAGCAGACGCTGCTGCGGATCCATCGCCAACGCCTCACGCGGCGAAATCCCGAACAACCCGGCGTCGAACTCGGAGGCGGCGGACACGAAGCCGCCTTGACGGGTGTATGTGGTGCCGGGGTGGTCCGGGTCGGGGTGGTAGAGGGCGTCGAGGTCCCAGCCGCGGTCGGTGGGGAACCGACCCATCGCGTCGGTGCCGGCGGCCAGGAGGTTCCAGAGTTCCTCGGGAGTGTCCGCCCCGCCCGGGAAGCGGCAGGCGAGGCCGACGATGACGAGGGGATCGTCGGTGACCGGTGCGGCCGGTGCCGTCCGTGGTGCGGCGGGCTGTGCGCCGAGGAGCCGGTCGAGCAGGAACGTGGTAAGTCGTTCGGCGTCCGGGTAGTCGAAGACCAGCGCGGCGGGCAGGGTGAGCCCGGTGGCGGTGGCCAGCCGATTGCGCAGTTCGGTCGCGGTCAGCGAGTCGAAGCCGAGTTCCTGGAACGAGCGGTCGGGTGCCACCGCATCGGCGGACCCGTGCCCGAGTACGGCCGCTGCCTGGTCGCGTACTTCGTTCAGAACCGTCCGGCGGGCCTCGGCGGGCGCCAGCTCCGCCAGGCGTACGGCGAGCGGCAGCCCGCTGGTCACGGTCACCGCGCGCCCCAGCGCGCGCGCCTCGGGCAGATCGGCCAGGACGGGAGCGGCCCGCAGTGCGCCCAGTTCGGCGGCGAACCGCTCCCAGCGTACGTCCGCGACGACCACCGTCGGTTCGCCGCCGCTCACCGCGGCAGCCAGTGCGGCCAGTGCCGCCGAGGGGCGTAGCAGGGAGAGGCCGGTACGCCGGAACTGTGCGGAGTCCGCGTGGCCGGCCATCATGCCGGCGTCGGCCCAGGGGCCCCAGGCGACCGAGGTGGCGGGGAGCCCGAGGGCCGCGCGGTGTTCGGCAAGGGCGTCGAGGGCCGCGTTGGCTGCGGCGTAGTTGGCCTGGCCCGGGTTGCCGAAGACGCCGGCGGTCGAGGAGAACAGTACGAACGCCGTCAGCGGCCGATGCGCCGTGAGTTCGTGCAGTCGCCAGGCGGCACCGGCCTTGCTCGTCAGCACCGTGTCGAGCCGGGCCGGGTCGAGGCTGGTGATCACTCCGTCGTCGAGCACTCCGGCCGCGTGCACGATGGCCAGGTCGGGCTCGTCGTCGAACTCCCGCACCAAGGTCGTGACCGCTGCACGATCGGTCAGGTCGCAGGGCCGCGCCTCGATGCCACCGAACTCCGCCATCAGCTCACGGACGCCGTCCGACTCGGCTCGTCGCCGGCTGACGAGCACGACTCGTCGAGCCCCGTTCTCCGCGGCCCACCGGGCGACCTGCCTGCCGAGGCCGCCGGTACCGCCGGTGATCAGGATCGTACCGCGCGGTTCCCAGCTGCCGCCCAACCGCTGAGGCGCTGGCACCAGACGGCGAACCAGCAGCCCGGCGCCCCGGACGGCGACCTCGTTCTCCTCGCCCAGCCGACCGGCGAGAACGGCGGCCAGCCGGCCGACCGCACGGGCGTCCAGCGGCTCCGGGAGGTCGATCAGTCCGCCCCAACGGTCAGGGTGCTCCAACCCGACGACCCTGCCGAAGCCCCAGACCTCCGCCTGTCCCGGTTCGACGGCCGGGTCGGCCGCACCGGTCGCGACCGCACCTCGCGTGAGCAGCCACAGCGGCGCCTCGACTCCGGCGTCACCGAGCGCCTGCACAACGGCGAGCGTCCCGCCGAGCGGGCCACCGGCCTGCGCGATCACACCACCCGTGATGGGCGTGCCGAGCCTCCGCAGCAGGTCGGCCAGCTCTGTACGCGTCCGCGTCCCCGTCTCCAGCTGCAGTACGGTCGCGCCGTGGTTGGTCAGAGCGTCGGCGAGAGCGACGGTGTCCTCGGCTTCTTCCGCGAGCAGCAACCAGGTGCCGCCGAGCCGCGCCGGGCCCGGATCGGTGACCGGCTTCCAAGTGACGCGGTACCGCAGACCATCGATCTGCGATCGTTCCCTGCCGCGTGCCCGCCAGTTCGACAGCGCGGGCAGCACGGTCGCCGCGGCCTCGGTGTTCACCCCCAACTCGGCGGCGAAGGCGGGGAGATCGCCTCTCTCAACGGTGCTCCAGAAGCCCGCCTCCGCGGGCTCCGCGGAACCGGTGGATGCCGTTGCGCGCAGCCAGTAGTGCTGGTGCTGGAAGGCGTACGTCGGCAGCTCGGCCGGCTGGACCCCGGTGAACAGCGGCGACCAGTCCACCGACACGCCGTTGACGTGGAGGGTGGCCAGCGCCGTGAGCGCGGTGGTGACCTCGTCGCGGTCACGGCGCAGCAGCGGAACGGCAACCGTCTCCGGCTGCTGCACGAGGGCGGTCAGTACCGCGTCCGGGCCCAGTTCCACGAACCGGGTGACGTCGTCGAGCGCGCTGACCGCGTCGGCGAACCGGACCGGCCGCCGGACCTGCTCCACCCAGTACTCCGGATCCGACCACTGCCCCGGCTCCACCACCCGCCCAGACACCGTCGACACCGCCGGCACCGACGGCTCGCTGAAGGACAGCCCGCGCACCACCGCACGGAACTCCGCCAGCATCGGCTCCATCAACCGCGAATGGAAGGCATGACTGGTCCGCAGACGCGACGTCTTCCAACCACGCTCGGCGATCCGGTCGATGTCGGCCTCAAGCCCGGCCACCACCACCGACTCCGGCCCGTTGACCACGGCGATATCGACGTCGGGGAACTCCGCGAGCACATCGGCCTCGGAGGCCATGACCGCGAGCATCGCCCCACCAGACGGCAACGCCTGCATCAAACGACCCCGAGCCGTCACCAGCGTGACCGCATCCTCCAGCGACAACACCCCGGCCACATAAGCCGCCGCAACCTCACCAACCGAATGCCCCACCAGGACATCGGCCCGCACACCCCACGACGAAAGCAAGGCATGCAGG
>NZ_JAGMUE010000251.1:0-929 GCF_019049165.1 Streptomyces sp. AC627_RSS907 | reverse complement strand
GCACGTCCACATACAACGCCACCTGATCGAAAGCATCCGCGAACACCGGGAACGCCTCATACAACCCCCGGCCCATCCCCACCCGCTGCGCACCCTGACCCGTGAACAGGAACGCGACCCGACCCGAACTGGCATTACCGGTCAAGCCCCCCGCCCCGGAAGCCACCGCAGACAGACCACCGTTCAACCCATCAGGGTCACCGGCGAGCACCACCGCCCGATGCGTGAGCGCAGCCCGCCGCACCGACGCGGCGCCCAACTCCATCAGCCCCGCCGTCTCCAGGCCCGGAAGGTCGAGCAGTTGCCGCGCCTGCGCCCGCAACGCCGCATCATCCGCACCCGACAGCAACACCGGAACCACCGGGAGACCCGCCACGACCACACCAGAACCTTCGACCGCCGAAGGCTCCTCCAGAATCACATGCGCGTTCGTGCCGCTGACACCGAACGCCGAGACACCCGCCCGACGCGGCCGGTCCTCAGCAGCTTCCCACGGCCGGGCCTCGGTGAGCAGTTCCACCGCTCCCGACGCCCACTCCACATGCGGAGACGGCTCATCCGCATGCAACGTCGCCGGCAGCACACCATGCCGCATCGCCAGCACCATCTTCGCGACACCAGCCACACCCGCAGCCGCCTGCGTATGACCGATGTTCGACTTCACCGAACCCAGCCACAACGGCTCACCGCCACGGTCCCGCCCCTGGCCGTACGTCGCCAGCAACGCCTGCGCCTCGATCGGATCACCCAGACTCGTCCCGGTCCCGTGCGCCTCCACCACATCCACCTCGGACGCAGCCAGACCCGCGTTACCGAGAGCCGCACGAATCACCCGCTGCTGCGACGGACCATTCGGCGCCGTCAACCCGTTCGACGCACCGTCCTGATTCACCGCCGTACCACGCACCACCGCCAGGACCGGGTGACCC
>NZ_JAGMUE010000026.1:0-89352 GCF_019049165.1 Streptomyces sp. AC627_RSS907 | reverse complement strand
CCCCCAGGTACGCGCCCCCGGCCACCAGCCGGACATCGCCAACGGCCCGCCCTGCCCCTGGTGCTCCACCCCCAACCGCCCCGACCGCCACTACTGCGCGCGCTGCGCGATGCCCCTGGCCCAGACCCGCGACCACACCGACGGCCCCGCCCCCTGGTGGCGCCGCCTCTTCGGCGGCCGGCGCCGCGAAACCCCCTGGGCCGGCGACCGCCCCCGCCTGCGCCGCGTCTTCGACCGCATCGGCACCTGGATCACCCTCGCCGTCGTCGCCACCCTGGCCGTCCTCGGCTTCGTCTACATCCCCGACGGCGTCCAGAACACCCGCGACCACTTCGCCAAGCGCGCCCCGGTCTCACCGGACGCCATCACCGCGTCCCGCTCCTTCCCCGGTCACAAGCCGGAGCTCCTCATCGACAAGCTGAGCAACACCTGGTGGGGTCCGGGCGTCGCGGAGTCTGGCCAGGGCCAGTGGATCGAGGTCAGCTTCACCGAGCCGACCCGCCTGCTGGACCTGATCATCACCCCGGGCGTCTCCACCAAGCCCGACAAGCTCAACGAGTCGGCGCTGCCGCACCGTGTGAAGGCGACGATCACGTTGAAGGACGGCAAGACCACGACCCGCGACCTCACCCTGGACCAGGGCGCCGGCGGCCAGCGCCGCCCCTTCCGCGTCGGCGAGGTCACCAAGGTCCGCTTCACCATCGAGTCCGCCCACGCGGCCTCCGCGCGGAAGCAGGTGGCCATCGCGGAGATCGAGTTCTTCGGCCCGTCCAGCGCGAACCGCACCTGACCTCAACGGGAAAACCCAACGGCCCCCTGGCTTTCGAAAGCCAGGGGGCCGTTTCACCTTGAGCCCCCTGTCGGATTCGAACCGACGACCTACGCATTACAAGTGCGGTGCTCTGGCCATCTGAGCTAAGGAGGCATCGCGCACAACAACGCCGTACGCGCGGGCGGCTCCACTGTACACAGCCCGCGTTTCCCTGATCCACGAACTTCCCCACCCTCTCGCCACCACGACCGTCCGTAACCATCCGTGCATCCGTTCGTTGATAGCTCTGACGTGCGTTCGGAAGATCAGATCCTCGGGGAGGGAGACCCATGGGAGGGCCGGCGGGAAAGCCGAAAGCGGTGGAGGGCGAGGAAGCCGCGCACATCAAGCGCGAGACTCTCGGCATCGGCGACCGCCGCAAGCACCACACCCGCGAGGCGACCGCGCTGAAGGGCCACGTCAAGAAGCCGGACACGCACCACCGCGTCTACCGCTTCCGCTTCTACCCGACCGAGGAGCAGGCGCGGCAGTTGCAGCGGACCTTCGGCGCCTGTCGGTGGGTCTACAACGAGGGGCTGGCCCTGCGGTCGGGGGCGTGGGAGCGGCACCGGGTGAACGTGGGTTTCGCGGAGACGTGCCGGGCGCTGACGGGCTGGAAGCGGGCCGAGGAGACGGCATGGTTGAAGGAGGTGTCGTCGACGGTCCTGCAGCAGTCCCTGCGCCACCTGGACCAGGCGTTCGGCCGGTTCTTCAAGGGGAAGGCGAAGTATCCGAGGCGGAAGAGGAAGGGCCGGTCGCGGGACACGGCGACCTACGTGCGGACGGGCTTCACGTGGGTGGAGGACCGTGACCGGCCGGGCACGGGGCTGGTCACGCTCGCGAAGCAGTCCGGGGCGTTGGACATTCGCTGGTCACGGGCGCTGCCTGCCGGGGCGGTCCCGGTGCGTCTGTCGGTGACGCGGGATCGGGCCGGGCGGTTTTTCGTGTCGACGTTGGTGGAGGAGCGCATGGTGCCGCTTCCCGCCGCGCTCGTGTCCGGGTCGCAGGAGCCGAGGGCGACGGCTCTCGATCTGGGGCTGGCTTCGCTCGTCACGCTGGACGACGGGACGAAGGTCGATCATCCGAGGCTGTTGAAGCGGTATGCGGAGAAGCTGGCGCGGTTGCAGCGTGAGCTGCACCGGAAGGTGAGGGGGTCGAGGAACCGGAACAAGGTCAGGCAGAAGATCGCTCGCCTCTACGCGCTGATCACGGACGTGCGCAGAAACATGCTGGACCAGCTGACGACCCGCCTCGTGCGCGAGAACCAAGTGCTTGTGGTGGAGGACCTGTCGGTGGCGACGTTGGTGCGTAGCGCTCGGGGGATCGGCCGGAGGCGGAAGGCGAAGCTGAACCAGGCGATCCGTGATGCCTCGTGGGGTGAGCTGCTGCGCCAGTTGCGTTACAAGTGCGAGTGGTACGGGCGGACGCTGGTGATCGTCGACCGCTTCTTCCCCTCGACCCGACGCTGCTCGGCGTGCCACCGCAGAGGGCCGAAGCTGGACGTCTCGGTCCGGGAGTGGACGTGTGCCGAGTGCGGTGTGCTCCACGACCGGGATGTGAACGCCGCCGTGAACCTTCGAAACGAGGGGATGCGTCTGTACTGGCTGGTGGCGACCGCTCTGCCGCCGGGGAGGAAGACACCGACGGTGATCAAGGCGTCCGAGCTGGAGGAATGCCTCCCGGCCGTGTAGCAGCGGCTGGTGCGGTACGGACCGACGGGCCGTCGGCCGGAATGCCTGTGGAGTCCGTGTAAGACCGGTCGGGCGCAGCTCGTGAGGGCAGCGTGTGGACGGCCGTGGGCGATGAAGCAGGAATCTCGAGCGAGGCCGAACGGCCTTGCTCGAAACAGGCCACAAGGGCCTTGCTCTGCCCCTCGGAGCGGCAACAGCCAGAATTCCGCCGAAGTTCACAGCCCCGCAGGTACTGACAGATCAGGTGAACGCCAGGTACCGTCCTGATCCAGTTCACCCGCGTGGGCTACACCACCACCTTCCTACAACGGATCGTCCGGCACGTTCCTGCCGGTAGAAGGGGGCCTTCACCATGGCCACTGTTACGTTCGACAAGGCGACCCGGATCTACCCGGGCTCCACGAAGCCCGCCGTCGACGGTCTCGACATCGACATCGCGGACGGCGAGTTCCTCGTCCTGGTCGGCCCGTCCGGTTGCGGCAAGTCCACCTCGCTCCGCATGCTCGCGGGGCTCGAGGACGTGAACGGCGGTGCCATCCGCATCGGTGACCGCGACGTCACGCACCTGCCGCCGAAGGACCGGGACATCGCCATGGTGTTCCAGAACTACGCGCTGTACCCGCACATGACGGTCGCCGACAACATGGGCTTCGCCCTCAAGATCGCGGGCGTCAACAAGACGGAGATCCGGCAGAAGGTCGAGGAGGCCGCGAAGATCCTCGACCTGACCGAGTACCTGGACCGCAAGCCGAAGGCCCTCTCCGGTGGTCAGCGTCAGCGTGTGGCGATGGGCCGTGCGATCGTGCGTGAGCCGCAGGTGTTCCTCATGGACGAGCCGCTGTCCAACCTGGACGCCAAGCTCCGGGTCTCCACCCGTACGCAGATCGCCTCGCTCCAGCGCCGTCTCGGCATCACCACCGTCTACGTCACCCACGACCAGGTCGAGGCCATGACGATGGGCGACCGGGTGGCGGTGCTCAAGGACGGTCTGCTCCAGCAGGTCGACTCGCCGCGCAACATGTACGACAAGCCCGCGAACCTCTTCGTCGCCGGCTTCATCGGCTCGCCGGCCATGAACCTGGTCGAGGTCCCGATCACCGACGGCGGTGTGAAGTTCGGCAACAGCGTCGTCCCGGTCAGCCGGGACGCCCTGAAGGCCGCCTCCGACAAGGGCGACCGCACGGTCACCGTCGGTGTGCGCCCCGAGCACTTCGACGTGGTCGAGCTGGACGGCGGGGTGTCCAAGTCCCTCTCCAAGGACTCGGAGGACGCCCCGGCGGGCCTCGCGGTCTCGGTGAACGTCGTGGAGGAGACCGGCGCCGACGGCTACATCTACGGCACGGTCGAGGTCGGCGGCGAGACGAAGGACCTCGTGGTCCGGGTCAGCAGCCGTTCGGTGCCGGAGAAGGGCGCGACCGTCCACGTCGTGCCGCGGCCGGGCGAGAGCCACGTCTTCTCGTCCTCCACGGGCGAGCGCCTCTCCGACTGACGCCTCGGCCCGGCGCCTCGGCGCCGGGAAACCGGGTCACCGGGAAACCACACGGCCGGGTGATTTCACCCGCGTTGACGAAAAGAGCCCCGCAGCCTGCTGCGGGGCTCTTCCCGTTGTCGACAAATATCCCGGCACGGCGGACGTTTCGAGCAGTGTGCGTCAACCCTCTACCCATTTCGGGACCCTTCCCCATCCCCCGAACCGGTGACTAAATGTCGCCAAATCATTACCGGGCGCTACCCTCACTCGCGTGAAGCACTCCGTGAAGCACTCCACCACCCGACAGACGCGACGCGGCCGGGGCCCCGCCCACCGGATCGGCCGTTCTCTCGCCTTCGTCCTGCCCGTCGTCCTGGTGCTCTCCGGGACCCTCGCGGTCACCCGGGTCAACTGGTCGGGGGATCCCTCGGACTCGGTGCTCGCCGCGTCGGAGACCTCCTCCCACGCCTCCTCACGGGCCGCCGCCCGCGCTCCGCACGAGGTGCTGCGCGACCGGCTGCTGACCGAGCTGCAGGAGGAGGACCCGGGCGTGGCCCTGACCCACCTCCAGCAGGCCGTCGACGAGCACCCCTCGCTGGCCGGGCACTGCGCGTCCATCGCCCGCACCCTGGGCCGCGCCGCGGTGAAGGTGTACGGCCCGACGCGTGCCCAGGCGTACGCGCGTCCCGTCTGCGACACCGCCTTCGCCTCGGGTGTCCTGGCCGCGCGCGGCTGAGGGCCCGGGGCCCTTCGGGGGCTGGTGGGGCGCCGCGTACAGTTCGGGCATGACCGATCCGAACGCCGCGTCCCGCCGCCCCGTTCAAGCCGTCGTCCTGGCCGGCGGACAGGGTTCCCGGCTGCGTCCCTACACCGACGACCGGCCCAAGCCGATGGTCGAGATCCCGGGCACGGGCACTCCGATCATCGGCCATCAGCTCGCCTGGCTCGCCGAGGAGGGCGTGACGGACGTCGTGGTCTCCTGCGGTCATCTGGCCGAGGTGCTGCAGAAGTGGCTGGAGACCGCCGATCTGCCGCTCTCCGTCACCACCGTCGTCGAGACCGAGCCCCTCGGCCGCGGTGGCGGCCTGAAGTACGCCGCCGCGCACCTCCCGCACCCGGACCGGCCCTGGTACGCCACGAACGGCGACATCTGGACGCGTTTCTCGCTGCGCGACATGGCCGACTTCCACGCCGAGCGGGGCGCGGTCGCGACGCTCGCCCTGGCCCGTCCGCGGCTGCCGTGGGGTGCCGTGCAGACGGACGGCTTCGGTCACATCACCGACTTCATCGAGGCGCCGCCGTCGACCTTCGAGATCAACGCCGGTGTGTACGTCTTCTCGCCCGCCTTCGCCGTGATGCTCCCGGAGCGCGGTGACCACGAGCGGACCACGTTCCCGGGGCTGGCCCGTGAGCGCCGGCTGGCCGGGTTCCCGATCCCGCAGGGGTCCTACTGGCGGGCGATCGACACCGCGAAGGACCTGACGGAGGCGGCACGGGAGCTGGCTGCCCCGGGCGGCCGCTGAGGCCTCCGGCCGCGCGTCCGCCGCGCCAGGCCCCGCACGTCGCGCCGAAGGGCCCCGCACGTCGTCGTTCGTGCGGGGCCCTTCGGCGTAGGTATCGCGGTGCGGGCCGGTCGGGCCGGGGTCGGCGCGGGGCCTCGACGGCATGGTCCGAACGGCAGGTCCTAGCCCAGGAGGCCTCCCACGAGGCGGCTGCCCGGCTGTCCGGTGGAGGGGGAACCGCCGCCGTCCTCGCTGCCGCTTCCGGTGCCGCCGGTCGAGGTGCTGCCGCCGCCGGTCGTGCTGCCGCCGGAGGTCGGTCCCGCCGTGGTGCTGGGGGCCTGGCCGGCCGGGGAGGTCTGCTGCTGCGGCGGTGCCTGGCCCCCGGTGCCCTGGGTCTGGCTGGGGGTGCCGGCGGTGGTGGCGCCGCCGCTGTCGCTGGTCGCGCCGGGGGTCGTCGCGGTGTCCGCGGAGGGGGTGGCGGTGCCGCCGGTGGTGCCCTGGGTGGGTGAGGCGGAGGCCTCGGGGGTCTTCGGTTTGCGGGTTCCGGGCTCCTGGGGGAGCGGGGAGCCCGGCAGTTCGTTGCGCGGCGCCTCGCCGGGTCCGGGGACGACCACGCGGCCGGAGTCCCGGACGGCGCCGCCGAGCAGCGAGCCGACGAGGAGGGTGATGCCGGTGACGAGGAAGGTGATGAGGGCGCCGCGGCGCAGGACGTAGCGGCGCAGGTCCCAGATGCGGGAGTGGGGGCCGAGCCGGCGCCAGGCGTTGCCGGCGAGCCGGCCGTCCACGGAGTAGACGGGGGCGCCGGCGATGATCAGCGGGGACCAGGCGGCGAGGTAGATGATGTCGGGCGCGTCGTAGGCGGGGACGCTCTGCCAGCTGACGGTGACGAGGAGGGCGGCGGACAGGCCCGCGCCGATGCCGGCGGCGACGCGCTGCCAGCAGCCCAGGACGGTCAGGACGCCCACGATCACCTGGAGGAAGGCGATGACGAGTCCGGCGCCCACGGGGTGGGTGAGGGCGAACTGGCGCAGTGGCTCGGCGATGTCCCAGGGATGCAGGGTGTTGAGCCACTTGACCATGGAGCCGCGTTCGCCGCCGTCGAAGTAGACGGGGTCGCAGAGCTTGCCCATGCCGGCGTAGACGGAGATGGAGCCGAGGAAGACGCGCAACGGGAGCAGCACGACGCCGAGGTTCATGCGGCGGCCGGGGAAGTAGGCGTGCCGGGCGGGGTCTTCGGCGTGGCGTCTGGTGCGCGGTGCGGTGCCGTCGGTGGTGTCGTCGTAGTCGTAGTCGTAGTCGTCGTGCGCGGGGTCGGTGGCGGTGGTGTCGAAGTCGCCGCCGGTGTGGGCGGGTTCGTCGTACGCGCTGCCGACGGTGCGCATGGCGGGCAGCAGTCGGGTCCCCTCGGGGGCGGAGCCGCGTTGGGCGCCGACGAAGGGGGTTTGGAGGGTGTCGGAGCCGTCGTCGTACCCGCCGTGTCCCGGGTCGCTCCCGTCGTCGCCGACCCGGGGGATGACCTGGGTGGTTCCGGCGTCGGCCGGTGCGTCGGCGGCCGGGTTCTCGACGTGGCGGCCGGCTCCGGCCCGCACCGCCTGGAGCAGCCGGTGGGCGCCGGTGTCGTCCGGGTCGGACCGGCCGCTCCAGATCACGGCGCGGCGGCGGGCGGGAGCCGGGACGCCGGTGCCCGCGGCGGGCATGCGGGTGGTGTTCTGGGTGGCGATCAAGTGCCGCGCGATCCGCGGGGATCGGGTGCGCCGCGCGGAGGCACCGAGCTGCACGCGGAAGCTCGCGTGATTGACGATGACCTGGGCCGGATCGCTCGGCACCTTCACCATGCTCAGCGCGGGAGCGTCGTCGATTCCCGACGAGCGGTCCCCCGTGGGTGTGCGGGGTGTTCTGGTGTCCACGCTCATCTAACCGAGTGATGTGTCGTTAGGACACTGCCTTGACCGCCCGGATCTGTCCGGACCGCGTCAAGCGTGGCCGGCCCGCGCGGAACGCCCCGCCCGGGGGACCGCACCGAACACCCGTCCCCCTGGTCGCTCCGTCACCGCGCCACCGCCCACAGCCCGGCCCGGCACCGGCACCGGCACCGGCACCGGCACCGGCACCAGCGACGAGCGCCCCGGCCCCCGGGCGCCGGAAGCCGCGCAACCTCCCCCGCACGCCTCCACCGCCCCGCAGCCGGCCGGCGGAGCCCGCCGCGCCGCCTGCCGTCAGGCGCGCCGCCGGGCCGCCTCGTACAGCACGATCCCGGCCGCGACACCGGCGTTGAGCGACTCGGCCCCGCCGGGCATCGGGATCCGCACCCGGAAGTCGCAGGTCTCGCCGACCAGTCGCGACAGCCCCTTGCCCTCGCTGCCGACCACGATGGCCACCGGGCCCTCCAGGGCCTCCAGTTCGCCGAGTTCGACCTCGCCGTCGGCGGCGAGGCCCACGACCACGATCCCGGCCTTCTGGTAGGCCTCCAGGGCACGCGTGAGGTTGGTGGCGCGGGCCACCGGCGTACGGGCGGCCGTGCCGGCGGACGTCTTCCACGCGCCCGCCGTCATGCCGGCCGCGCGCCGCTCGGGCACGACGACGCCGTGGCCGCCGAAGGCGGAGACGGAGCGGACGACGGCACCGAGGTTGCGCGGGTCGGTGACGCCGTCGAGGGCGACGATCAGCGGGTCCGCGCCCTCGTCGTGGGCGGCGGCGACCAGGTCCTCGGGGTGCGCGTACTCGTACGGCGGGACCTGGAGGACGAGCCCCTGGTGGTTGAGCCCGTTGGTCATCCGGTCCAGCTCGGGACGCGGCGCCTCCATCAGGTTGATGCCGCCGCGCTCTGCCGCGAGCTGGAGCGCCTCGCGCACCCGCTCGTCGTTGTCGATGAACTGCTGGACGTAGAGCGTCGAGGCGGGAACGCCCTCGCGCAGCGCCTCGTAGACGGGGTTGCGGCCGACGACGAGCTCGGACGTCGAGCGGCCGCCCCCGCGCCGCTGCTGCGGGCGTCCCGTGGCGCGGCGCGCCTTGGCGTTGGCGGCGCGCTGTTTGGCGTGCCCCTTGCGCATCTCGGCGGGGGGTGTCGGCCCCTTGCCTTCCAGGCCCCGGCGTCGCTTGCCGCCGCTGCCGACCTGCGCGCCCTTCTTGCCGGACATGCGGCGGTTGTTCGCGGCCATGAGTTACCTGTCTCCGCTCTCTACGGGAGTGTGCGTACTGTCCGCGTCCTGCGCGGTGTGTCGTGCGGTGTCTTATGCAGTGTGCCGCCCGGGAGGCCGGGCGGCACAGTCGATCTTCGGGATCGAGCTTCGGTGACCGGGCGGGTCAGCGGGAGCCGAGGCTCCAGCGGGGCCCCTGGGGGCTGTCCTCGATGACGAGCCCGGACTCCTTCAGCTGGTCGCGGATGGCGTCCGCGGTGCTCCAGTCCTTCCGCGCCCGCGCGGCCTCCCGCTGGTCCAGGACCAGGCGTACGAGGCTGTCGACGACGTGCCGCAGGTCCTCGCCCTGCTCCTGTTCCCCGGCCCACCGCGGGGCCAGCGGGTCCAGGCCGAGCACGCCGAGCATGGCGCGGACCTCGGCGAGGCGGGCGACGGCGGCCTCCTTGTCGTCGGCGGCCAGCGCGCTGTTGCCCTGCCGGACGGTGGTGTGCACGACGGCGAGCGCCTGGGGGACGCCCAGGTCGTCGTCCATCGCCTCGGCGAAGGCGGGCGGCACCTCGGCGGCGGGCTCGACCGTGCCGCCGGCCAGTTCGGTGACGCGCTGCGCGAAGCCCTCGATCCGCGCGAACGCCGACTCGGCCTCGCGCAGGGACTCCTCGCTGTACTCGATGGTGGAGCGGTAGTGGGGTGTGCCCAGGTAGTACCGGAGCACGACCGGACGCCACTGCTTGACCATCTCGCTCACGAGCACGCTGTTGCCGAGCGACTTGGACATCTTCTCGCCGCTCATGGTGACCCAGGCGTTGTGCACCCAGTACCGGGCGAAGGCGTCGCCGAAGCCGCGGGCCTGGGCGATCTCGTTCTCGTGGTGCGGGAAGATCAGGTCGATCCCGCCGCCGTGGATGTCGAACTCGGTGCCCAGGTACTTGTGCGCCATGGCGGAGCACTCCAGGTGCCAGCCGGGGCGGCCCCGCCCCCACGGCGTCTCCCAGCTCGGCTCCCCGGGCTTGGCCGCCTTCCACATGGCGAAGTCCCGCGGGTCCCGCTTGCCGGTCTCGCCCTCGCCGGAGGGCTGGCGCAGCTCGTCGAGGTCCTGGTTGGAGAGCGACAGGTATCCGGGCAGGGACCGCACGTCGAAGTAGACGTTGCCCTCGGCCTCGTAGGCGTGCCCGCGCTCGATGAGGCCGCGCATCATCTCGACCATCTCGGTGATGTGGCCGGTGGCGCGCGGTTCGTACGTCGGCGGCAGGCAGCCGAGGGCGTCGTAGGCGTCGTTGAACGCCCGCTCGTTCTCGTACCCGATGGACCACCAGGGGCGGTTCTGCTGCTCCGCCTTTCCGATGATCTTGTCGTCGATGTCGGTGACGTTGCGGATGAACGTGACGTCGTAGCCGCGGTACGCGAACCAGCGGCGCATGATGTCGAAGTTCAGCCCCGACCGGATGTGTCCGATGTGCGGGGCCGCCTGCACGGTGGCGCCACACAGGTAGATCGAGACACACCCGGGCGTGAGGGGGGCGAAGTCACGGATCTGCCGGGCGCTGGTGTCGTACAGGCGAATAGTCACGAGTCCAGGGTAGTGGGCATCGGGCAGTGCGAAGGGCGTACGTGCCCGCTTTTGCCCGACCGAGTCCGGGGGATGTCGCGAGTCCCTTCCGCTGCCGTCCGGTTGAGGCGGGCCGTCGACGTGCCCGGCCGCGCCGGGCGGGGGCGGGAACAGGCCAACTCCGGGGCCGGGACCCCGGCGGGACGCGGGCGGCGGACCCGGTGGCGGGCAGCGGACGCGAGGCGCGGAGGCGGGACGCGGACGCGAGGCGCGGACGCAGGACGCAGGACGCAAGGCGCGGACGCAGGACGCAGGACGCAAGGCGCGGAGGCAGGACGCAAGGCGCGGAGGCAGGACGCGGGACGCAGGACGCGGAGGCAGGGCGCGGGGCGCGGGACGCGGGCGCGGGCGCGGGCAAGTCTCGCACCGTCCTCACCCCCCCCGCCCGGACGTCACGCCACCCGGACCACCAGCGCCGTGGCCACCGCCATCAGCCCCTCCCCCCGCCCGGGGAAGCCCAGTCCGTCCGTCGTCGCACCGGACACCGACACCGGCGCTCCCACCGCCTCCGACAGCACCTGCTGCGCCTCGTCCCGGCGCTTGCCGATCTTCGGCCGTGGCCCGACCACCTGCACCGCGACGTTCCCGATCCGGAACCCCGCCGCCCGCACGATCCGTGCCGCCTCGGTCAGGAGGGTCACCCCCGACGCCCCGGACCACTCCGGCCGTCCGGTGCCGAAGTGCTGCCCCAGGTCACCGATCCCGGCCGCGGAGAACAGCGCGTTGCACGCCGCGTGCGCGACGACGTCCGCGTCGGAGTGACCGGCCAGGCCGGCACCCTCGTCCGCCCACTTCAGTCCGGCGCACCACAGCTCACGCCCGTCCTCGAAGGCGTGGACGTCGGTGCCGATCCCGACCTGCGGGAGCAGGGGGAGCCCGTCCGTCTCAGAAGCCATCGTTCAGCCTCCTGCGGGCCAGGACGGCCTCGGCGAGCACCAGGTCCAGAGGCCGCGTCACCTTGAACGCCTCCTCGTGCCCCGGCACGACCACCACCGTCAGTCCGAGCTGCTCGACCATGCTCGCGTCGTCGGTGACGTCGCCGGCCACCGTCTCGTGGGCGCGCACCAGCGTGGCCCGGTCGAAGCCCTGGGGTGTCTGCACGGCGCGCAGCCGCGCCCGTTCCGGCGTGGCCACCACGGGTTCCGGCTCGCCCGGCGCGGCGGCCGGCTCGACCTGCTTGACGGTGTCGGCGAGCGGCAGGGCCGGCACGACGGCGGGCGCGCCCTCGCGCACGGCCTCGATCACGGCGTCCACCGTGTCCACCGGGACGAGGGGCCGGGCCGCGTCGTGGACGAGGACGATGTCGTAGTCGGCCGGCAGCACGTCCAGGCCGAGTCGTACGGATTCCTGGCGCGACTCGCCGCCGGGGACGACGAGGAAGTCCGTCCGCTCGGGCAGCGCGTGGGCGTCGAGCAGGCCCTTGACCTCGGCGGCGCCGTCGGGCGGGGCGACGACGACGACGAGGGAGACGGCGCGGGAGGCGGCCATCGCGCGGAGCGCGTGGATGAGCATGGGCGTGCCGCCCAGGGGGCGCAGGGCCTTGGGCGCGCCCGGCCCGAGGCGCACGCCGCGGCCGGCGGCCGGAATGACGGCCGCGGTCCGGGCGTTCGTACGGGCCTCGGCGGAGGTCCTTGCGGGCGAGGGACGCGATTGGTCAGACATCGGTTCCTGTCAGGTTTGTGTGCTCGACCTAGTTGGGTATGGCCTCACCGTGCCGGGCGCGACGCCTTGACCGGACCCTTCCGTGACCCCGGTGGAGCCTGCTGCCCGGGCCCGGCACGCCAGTACCGGGGAAGGGCCTTCCCGGATCAGCCTACGGAGGCGGGCGGCGCCCCGGTGCGAGGTTCCGGGTACGAACATGCCGCAGCGCCCGGCGACAGCAAGGATGTCATCGGGCACCGCGGCATTTCAGTGCGCTGAACCGAACGGGCGGCGGGCTGCGCCTCGCCTCAGGAGGCGAGCACCTCGTCGAGCAGGGCCTCCGCCTTGTCCTCGTTGGTGTTCTCCGCGAGAGCCAGCTCGCTCACCAGGATCTGGCGGGCCTTGGCGAGCATGCGCTTCTCACCGGCGGAGAGTCCGCGCTCGCGCTCCCGGCGCCACAGGTCGCGTACGACTTCCGCGACCTTGATGACGTCGCCGGAGGCGAGCTTCTCCAGGTTTGCCTTGTAACGACGCGACCAGTTCGTGGGCTCCTCGGCGTACGGCGCGCGCAGCACCTCGAAGACCCGGTCCAGCCCGTCCTGACCGACCACATCACGCACGCCGACGAACTCCGCATTGTCCGCTGGCACACGTACCGTCAGGTCACCCTGGGCGACCTTCAGCACCAAGTAGGTCTTGTCCACGCCTTTGATCTGGCGAGTTTCGATAGCCTCGATCAGCGCGGCCCCGTGATGGGGATAGACCACGGTGTCGCCAACCTTGAACGTCATGTGACAGGTACCCCTTCCGTGGCTATCCAGGGTAACACGGATACGGCGTCTTCTGAATGGCGTTTTCGCAGGTCAGGGCATATCTCGGGGCTTGACAACAGCAACAGGAACGTGCTGCGCGGAGCGAGTGGAAGAAGGTATTCGCAGGTCGGAGCGGCTCTCCAGGCCGGGTGAAACACGCACGTCACACACAAGCGGAGGCCCTCCCACCTGCCCGAAGATCCCCATATGTCCGGTTGCGGCCGTGCGACTTCCGCTACTCCGTTCGGTGACCTGGGCGGGCTTCCGGACGAATCCCGGAATTGATCACGGGGCCGTCCGGGCCGGCCCGCCGGTGATCAATTTCCTGGTCGTCCGCGCATTCCTTCACGGAAATTTCGCGCGCCGGTGGTCGGCCGGTATCGCGGGGCTTCTTATCCGAATGGCCGACGAACGCGCGCGCCGCAAAGCGACTCGGAGCGACTCGGGACGGGAGCCCCCGCAACGTCCGCCGGAACCCCGCGCGGCGGGCCCCCGCCCCCGCCCGTCCGGCCTCCCGCGGCCCCGGACTACCGCCTGCCGGGCGAAGCCGGGCCTCTTCGGGGAGGGTCGGGTGCGGCGGCCCGGGAACGGCTCGGTAGCCTGAAGCCGCTGACAGACACTTAGGGCGGCTTTATCCGTGGCCGCCACCCCGCTCGAGTCCAAGGAGTTGCCGCCGCCGTGAGCAGCAGCCTTCGACGTGGCGGCCTCGCCGCCGTCGCCATCGCGTTCTCGATCGCCTCGCTCGCCGCGTGCGGCGCCGGCAACAACGCCCAGACGCTGGAGATCAAGCCGGACAACGCTGCGACGGCCGTCGGCGACATCCAGATCCAGAACGCGGTCGTCATCACGCAGTCCGACCTGGAGTCGACCGGCCCGGCCGTGGTCGCCGCGACCCTGTTCAACAACGGCGAGACCGACCAGAAGCTCGAGTCCATCACCGTGGCCGGCACCGACAAGTCCGCCGAGCTGAAGCCCGCCAAGGGCGGGAAGGGCGGCGGCCTGACCGTCCCGGCCGGCGGTTCCCTGGTCATCGGCGGCAAGGACAACGCCTCCGCCGTCCTGCCCAGCAGCCGCGAGGCCGTCAAGGACGGCAACGCGCAGGAGATCACCTTCACCTTCAGCAAGACCGGTGACGTGAGCCTGCGCGCGTTCGTCGTCCCCGCCGAGAGCTACTACTCCGAGTGGGGCCCGGCCGACGTCCCGGGGGCGTCCGGCGCGTCGGCGAAGCCGTCGCAGGGGGCCTCCGGTGAGCCGGCCGACGGCCAGGCCTCCGGCGCCCCGGCCGACGGCTCCTCGGGCTCCGGCAGCTCCGGTTCCTCCACGGACGAGACCGGCACGCACGAGAACGGCGCGGAGAGCGGCACGGAGAGCGGTACGGACGAGTCCGGCACGCACGAGTCCGGCACCGGATCGGACACGGGCGACTCCACCGGCGAGGCCGGCGCCGGGCACTGAGCCCCGTACCGCGGCACACGCCGCGGACCGCAGGTGTACGGCGAAGGGCGGGACCTCCTCCACGGAGGTCCCGCCCTTCGCCGTACGGCACGGGCGCCGGAGCGCCGGCCGGTCTACGGCTCGAACTTGTAGCCGAGCCCCCGCACCGTCACCAGGTACCGCGGCGCGCCCGGGTCGGGCTCGATCTTGGCGCGCAGCCGCTTGACGTGGACGTCGAGGGTCTTGGTGTCACCGACGTAGTCGGCACCCCACACCCGGTCGATCAGCTGCATGCGGGTCAGCACGCGGCCGGCGTTGCGCAGCAGCATCTCCAGCAGGTCGAACTCCTTCAGCGGCAGGTCGATCTTGGTGCCGCCGACGGTCACGACGTGCCGGTCGACGTCCATGCGGACGGGGCCGGCCTCCAGCGCGGCGGGGGCGACCTCCTCCGGCTCGCCGCGGCGGCGCAGTACGGCACGGATGCGGGCGACCAGCTCGCGGGAGGAGAAGGGCTTGGTGACGTAGTCGTCGGCCCCTATCTCCAGCCCGACGACCTTGTCGATCTCGCTGTCCTTGGCCGTCACCATGATCACGGGGACGTTGGAGCGGCCGCGCAGCTGACGGCAGACCTCGGTGCCCGGCAGGCCGGGCAGCATCAGGTCGAGCAGCACGAGGTCGGCGCCGTTGCGCTCGAACTCGTCGAGGCCGTCGGGGCCGGTGGTCGCGACGGCGACCTCGAAGCCCTCCTTGCGGAGCATGTACGACAGGACGTCGGAGAAGGACTCCTCGTCCTCGACGACGAGCACACGGGTCACGGAAGGACCTCCGGGGCGGGAAGCGTTTCGTACGGGGATGTACGGGGGGATGAGGGGGACCGCTCGGGCTCGGCGTTGAGCCCGGCGCGGGCGGGCCGCTGCTGTGCGCGGTCACGGGACATGCCCGACTCCGGCAGTCGCAGGGTGAAAGTGGAGCCCTGGCCTTCGGCGCTCCACACCGTGACCTCCCCGCCGTGCGAGGCGACCACGTGCTTGACGATCGCGAGACCCAGACCGGTGCCTCCGGTGGCCCGGGAGCGGGCCGGGTCGACGCGGTAGAAGCGCTCGAAGACGCGCTCCCTGTCCTTCTCGGAGATGCCGATGCCCTGGTCGGTCACGGCGATCTCGATCAGGTCGCCGCCGGGCGCACTGACGCGGCGGGCGGCGATGCCGACGCGGGTGCGGGCGGGCGAGTAGTTGACGGCGTTCTCGACGAGGTTGCCGAGAGCGGCGGCGAGCTGGCCGCGGTTGCCGCGCACGTGCAGGTCCGCCGTGCCGCCGGCGGCCATGGTGATCTGCTTGGTGCCGGCCGCGTGCCGGCAGCGGTCGATGGCCTCGGCGACCAGTTCGTCCACCCGGACGGGCTCGGCGTCGTCGAGCGGATCGTCGTTCTGCACCCGGGACAGGTCGATGAGCTCCTGCACGAGGTTGGTGAGCCGGGTCGCCTCGATCTGCATGCGCCCGGCGAACCGCTCCACCGCCTCGGGGTCGTCCGAGGCGTCCATGACGGCCTCGGACAGCAGGGAGAGCGCGCCGACCGGCGTCTTCAGCTCGTGGCTCACGTTGGCGACGAAGTCGCGCCGTACGGCCTCGATGCGACGGGCCTCGGTGAGGTCCTCGACGAGCAGGAGCACGAGCCGGGAGCCGAGGGGGGCGACGCGCGCGGACACGGCGAGTGCCTCGCCACGTCCGTTCCCCCTCCTCGGGAGGTCCAGTTCGACCTGCCGTATCTCCCCGTCCCGCCGGGTGTCCCGGGCCATCTGGAGCATGGGCTCCACGGCGAGCTTTCCGCCCCGGACCAGACCGAGGGCGTACGCCGCCGAGCTGGCCTTGACCACCGCGTCGGCCTCGTCGAGGACGACGGCGGAGGACCGCAGCACCGACAGGACGGTGTCCACGCCGGGCGGGAGCACCGGGTCGGTGTGCAGGGAGGTGCGGGTGGGCCTCTTCTGGTCGCGCTCGCTCCAGCGGAACGCCAGCATGGCGATGACGCCGGTGAGTACTCCGGCGATCGCTGCCGCTGCGGCGACCGCCGCGTTCACGTCCATGCGTCCAGGTTAGGCATGGCGAACGGCCACACCCCAGCCATCGGTGTGCGACCTCGAACACTCGTCGCCCAGAGTTCACCTTGGAGCCAGGGACGGTTCACGTGCGGTGCCGGAAACGGACGCGTGCGGGCCCGAACGTGTAAGCGTGGGGGCACGGCGAGGGGTGCGAGCCATGCGAGCCCCCTAAACAGACGTACGAGAGGGAATCCTGATGCGGGACGCGTACCACGAGGAACTGGATTCGATCGGTGACGGTCTGGTGGAGATGGCCCGGCTGGTCGGGTCGGCGATCGGGCGCGCCACGACCGCCATCCTCGACTCCGACCTGAAGCTGGCCGAGAACGTGATCGAGGCCGACCAGAAGGTCGACGAGCTCCACCACGACCTGGAGGCCAGGGCGATAGCCCTGCTGGCCCGGCAGCAGCCGGTGGCGACGGACCTGCGCATCGTCGTCACCTCGCTGCGGATGTCGGCCGACCTGGAGCGTTCGGGCGACCTGGCCCAGCACGTGGCCAAGCTGGCCCGGCTGCGCTACCCGGAGCGTGCGGTGCCGCACGACCTGCACGCCACCATCCTGGAGATGGGCCAGCTCGCGCAGCGCCTGATGGCGAAGGCGGCCGAGGTGATCATCACCAAGGACGTCGACCTGGCCCTCCAGCTGGAGCAGGACGACGACGAGATGGACCTCCTGCACCGCACCCTCTTCCAGCACCTGATGGACGACCGCTGGAAGCACGGCATCGAGACGGCCGTGGACGTCACCCTCCTCGGCCGCTACTACGAGCGCTACGCCGACCACGCCGTCGCGGTCGCCAAGCGGGTGGTGTACCTGGTCACCGGCGAGCACGCGGACGACCTCCAGGCGGACATCCAGCCGGCGACGCAGGTCGAGGGGGCCTGACCCGCACCCGGGCGTGCGGAACGGGCCGAGGGGGCGCGCGCGGGCGCCCCAGTGCGCCGTTGATGCGACCACGACCGCGGGCTTCCAATGGACACAGGCACCAGCCCCCAGGAGGAACCCATGGCCGATTCCCCCAGCACCGAGCCCGACCCCGCACAGGAACGACGGACCGAGCAGCCCACCGAGATCCGCAGCCTGCCCCTGATCGCCGCGTGCGGTTGCGGTTCGGGCTGCGGCTGCGGCTGCCAGTCGGGCAATCCCTGCCAGTGCTGACGCGGCAGGGGCAGCGGTAGCGGCACCGTTGGGCGGTGGTACGGCGGCCGGGTTCGCCCCGGCCGCCGTACGCGCGCACCCTGGAGGAAAGACCCCGAAGCCCGAAGGGGGTGCGAGGCCATGGCTCACTTCATGGACGTGCACCACGGAATGCACGGCGTCACGTCGGACCAGCTCCAGAAGGCCCACCAGGCGGACCTGGCCCTGGAGAAGGACGAGGGCGTCCACTTCGAACACGCGTGGGCGGACCCGGAGTCCGGCACGGTCTACTGCCTCTCCGAGGCCCCGTCGGCCGACGCGGTCCAGCGCGTCCACGAACGCGCGGGCCACCGGGCGGACGAGATCCACGAGGTCCCGCTCTCGGTGTGAGCTTCCCCGGGAGCCCTCCGGTACAAGCCCCATAGGTGTCGTGTCGTTCGACTTGAGTACGGGTACTCAGGCCGCGGGTCGTCCTCGCGTCCGACCCTGGAGGCAGAACGACGACCCGTGGGGAGACCGAGTCCGATGAACACCAGCCCGATACGCACCCTCGCCCGCCTGACCTTCACCAACCGCGCCTCGGCGGTCTACCTCGCCCTGGTCGGCGGTGCGATGGCCGTCGCCGTGGCGGAGCCGCTGTTCACGACCGCCCCGGACGCCTCCCTCATCTGGGTCTGGCCGGCCCTGTTCACCTTCCCGGCCTTCGGCTTCGTCGCATGGCTCGGCGAGGCGGGCTGGGGCGGCGACGCCCCGGCGTGGTTCTTCGTCGGCGGCATCGTGCTCTCGGCACTGGTCCAGTCCCTGGCGCTGGGCACGGCCTGGCGCGCGCTGCGGGGTCACCGGCAGGGGGTCACCGCGGCGGGCTGAGCGGTCACGCGCGGCCGGGGAGCCCGGCCCGCCGGGCCGCGCGACCGCGCGAGGAGGGCTCAGGGGACGATGACCCGGCGTCCGCGCGTGTGACCGGCGCGGCTGTCGACGTGCGCCGCCGCGGCCTCGGCGAGCGTGTACGACTTCTCCACCGGGATGTGGAGCTTGCCCTGCGAGATGAGGCGGGCGGCCTCGGCGAGCGCGTCCGGCACGCTGCCGGCCACACCGGAGAACCGGACACCCAGGTCCGGCGCACCGAGATCGGCGATGGAGATCACCTTTCGCGGATCCCCGGTCAGCTCGATGAGCTCGCGGAGCACACCCGAGCCGGCCAGGTCGAGCGCCGCGTCGACCCGGCCGAGCCGCCGCACCCGCTCGACCCAGCCCTCGCCGTACGTCGTGGCGAGGGCACCCAGGCCGCGCAGGTAGTCCTGGTTCGCGGCCCCGGCCGTGCCGATCACCGCGATGCCGCGCTCGCGGGCGATCTGCAGCACCGCCGACCCGACTCCCCCGGACGCGCCGCTGACCAGCAGCGTCTGCCCGGGTCGCACACCGACCTCGTCGATGACGCGCAGCGCGGTCTCCACCACGGAGGGGTACCCGGCCGCCTCTTCGAACGTCAGCCCCTCGGGCATACGGGCCCAGGCCGACAGCACGGCGAACTCGGCGTAGGTGTCGGCCCCTTCACCGAACACGCGATCACCGACCGCGACCCCTCCCACGCCCTCACCGACCTCGTCCACCACACCGGCGGCGTCCAGCCCGACCCCGGCGGGCAACTCGACCGGATGGGCCCCCAGGACCTGGCCCTCACGGATCCTCCAGTCGACGGGGTTCACACCCGCCGCCCGCACGGCGATACGTACCTGGCCGGGGCCCGCGTGGGGCTCCTCGGCGTCTATGAGGCGCAGGACGTCGGGACCGCCGAACTCGGCGAAGCTCACTTTCTTCATGCCGGCGACCGTAGCACTAACCGTTAGCTTTTCAGAACGGTTTCGGTTTCGCATCTGATAGCTTTCGAGCATGCCCGTGCCGACCGGACGCCGAGAGCGCAAGAAGGCCGCGACCCGCCAGAAGATCGCCGACGCCGCCCTGCGGCTCTTCCTGGACCGCGGGTACGACGCGGTGGGCATCCGCGACGTGGCCGCCGAGGCCGACGTGGCCGTCACGACGCTCTTCTCCCACTTCGCCTCGAAAGAGGCCCTGGTGTTCGAGCAGGACGCGGACTTCGAGCAGCGCCTCACCCAGGCGGTCACCGGCCGGGCCGCGCACGAGCCGCTCATCCCCGCACTGCGCCACGAGATCCACGCCCTCGTCCGCCACTGCACGGCGGACGGCGCCGCCCCGATCCGGCGCATGATCGAGGAGACACCCGCCCTGCGGAAGTACGAGGAGTCGATGAGGCTCCGCCACGCGGAGACGCTGGCCGCGGCCATCGCCGCCGACCTCGGCCTGCCACCGGCCACAACGGCCTGCCGCACGATCGCGAGGTTCGCGATCGACGCCTACACGCTGGCCCGCGAGGCGACCGACCCGCAGGCCGCGGTCGACGAGATCTTCCGGATGATCGAGGCGGCCTGGGAGGCCGCCGCCCCTTCCCGACTCGCTTGAGGGACCGCCCCTCCCTGCGGGACCCGGGCAGGATGGGACCGACCCGGGAATGAGGATGCTGTTGGCGACTCCGCCCAGGGGTCGCCCGGCACACCCCGGGGCCGTGAGTTGGACAGCCCCGGGATCAAAATGCCGCGCGACCAACCGACCAACCGCCCAGCCGACCAACGCAGACTCGCCACCAGGTCGGCCGCGTTGCTGTGGGCGACTGCCTCGTGCGGTTGAGACAGGAGCGCAGACCTGGCCGGGAGCCGGGGCCGCGCGCGGTGAGTGGAGTGAGCCGTCTTGACCCCGTGACGAGGGTTGTAACTCAGCCGCTGTCGGGGGCCGCCCGGGCTCACGCGTCGAAGTCGTACTCCAGGATGTACGAGGCGGCGTCCAGTGTCATTTCGTTGATCTCGACGGGGCGGCCCTCGTCCGTGTACGCGGTGCGGCAGATGAGGATGACCGGGGTGCCCGCGGACATGCTCAACCGTGTCGCCTCGTCCTTCGAGGGCATCCGCGAGCGGACCTCTTCACGGAAGTGCACCGGCTTGTAACCGAGTTCGGCGAGCCTGGCGTACGTCCCACCCTGTCCGGTGTCCTCCTGGGTGATCGCGGATCCGGCGACCAGAGATGTGGGCAGGTAGCTCGTCGCGAGCAGGACCGGCTTGCCGTCCAGGACGAAGCGCCTGCGCCTCACGCACACCGTCCCCTCGCCGGCCAGGTCCAGGACCGCACCGACGCGATCGGGCGCGGCCTCCTCGGACACGGTGAGCTGGTCCACCTCGAGCATGCGGTTCTCAAGGTCCGTCGACCAGATGGAACGGCCGTTGCCCCACTGCCGTTCGGCCAGTCGCTGGATGCCTCGGCGCCGAAGCGGGCGGAACGCCCGGACGAACACGCCGGCGCCCTTGCGGGCTTCGGCGATGCCTTCGTCCCGGAGGACGCTCAGGGCCTGGCGGGCCGTCATGCGAGCCACGTCGTACGTGGCCATGAGGTCGTTCTCTCCCGGAAGCCGATCACCAGGACCGTACTCGCCCGACTGGATCGCCTCGCGCAAGGAGTCCGCGATCCGCTGGTACTTGGGCCGACGGTCGCCATCGGTGTGGGCCATCCCGTGGACCTCCTCTCTTCTCTAGACACCTTAGGCCACAGGTTGAGCGTTCGCTCGCGGCGTGTAACCGCGCCGCCAGGGGCCGTGATCGCTTCCGTCACCCCGCTTGACATCTCTAGAGAGGTCGTCCATAGTGAGATGTCTAGAGAGGCAGCCTGACCACAAGTGAGGGGTGCTGCATGGCCTCGTTCTGGATCGCTCCTTCGACTGCCGCGGTGTCCGGGGTGACAGCTGCGGCACCGGAGTTCGCCGGTGCGGACGGGAGCGAGTTCCGCGATCGCAGCGACAGCGGCGGGGAGTGAGTACGGATGGCCTACAGGATCGACCGCCACCCCTGTGAGGAATCGCCCCGCCTCGGGGCGATGACCTTGCATCCGGAACCCGAGTCCGTGTCCCGTGCGCGGCGCTGGTTCCGGAAGTTCATCGCTCCCTACAACCCGGCCTGTTCGGTCGACGACTGCGTATTGATGATCTCGGAACTCGTCACCAATGCCATCCGCTACGGGAAGGCGGAAGGTCCCTGGCTGGTGCGGGTCGAGTGGTTCCGCGAGGGAACGTCGCTCCGCGTGGAGGTGCACAACCCGGGCTTCCCGGCGAGCGTACGGCTGCGGCACCCGGAGGCGGACGACGCTCACGGACGAGGGCTGCTCCTCGTCGACGCCATCGCGGACTCCTGGCACTCCGGGCCCAGCCACTTCGGCGGAACGGTCGTCTCCTTCGTTGTCGCCGATGCCTGGCCGGGATGAGGGGAGCACCCACGGCTGCCGTCACCCACGCGAAAGCGGCTGCAGTCTGGAGCCGAACGCGCCAGCCACGGCGCCATCCGACGGACCAGGGCCGGCCCCGCGCAGCGACAAGCCCCCTGTCAGCGCGAAGGACCGAAGACAGGGGGCTTGATCAGTACTGCTTACTTCTTCTTGCCCTGGGTCTTGTCGGAGATCTTGGTGACCTGCGTTTTCGCTGCTCAGAACTGGCAGGACCGTGCGCCTGGTGGTCGTCGTTGGTCGTCATTGGCCACTGTCGAGCGGCCTCGGACGGCCCAGAGACGGCCCGGACAACGACCCGCCGGCCTACGAGCTGATGAACAACTCCCGCGCCCGCTGGCGTGCTTGGGCCCGTAGCTCCTTCAGACGGCTGTGGAACGCGTTGTGGCGGTTCTGGTCGAGGTTCAGCGGGAGGTCGAGCTGGGAGATGAGCTTCGACTCCAGATCCCACGGTTCACTCCGCTCGATCCAGCACACCCGCGCGTTGTCCGCCATCCACTGACTCAGGGTGGCTTCGCCAGCCTTGCCGAAAGTCATCCGCTTGCCGCTGCCCACGCGGCGCAACTCGAGTCCGAGCAGACAGCCGAGGGTGAGCCGCAGGGTCGAGCCGGCCGCGTTGCCCCGGTAGTGGTAGCGCACCCGCTTGCGCAGGTTCTGGGTGCTGGTCCGGTTCGCCATGTACCGCGGGGCTATGCCGACATAGAGCAGACGCCCGGCGCTCAGGTCCGGATGGGGTGGTTGCTCGAAGTGCCACCCGTAGACCCCTGCCGCCGCCGGGACAGGGCTCGGACGCACCAAGACCTCCTGCGCCGACCACAACCGATCGGGACTGACGAGAGCGGTAGCTTCCACGGCATCTCCAGGCACGCGACGGCTGATCATCGCAGACTACTGGTTGCCGCTGACAGAATGTTCCTGGCCTGCGCCTGCGTGACATCAGCTCGGGACGTTCAAGTGATCTATGGACAGCAGAGACCGAGTTGCTCATCTCCGCCGATAATGAGGGCATGGACATGAGGACATCGAAGTGGCTAGGCCCACTCTGCTTACTGTGTGCTGGGGCGGTCTTCTATACCGTGCTGTCCGACGCGAAAGAGAACGAGAAGGCAGGCACCGTATCCCACTGCAGGCAGGCAGTAGATGGTATCTGTGGGCCGCTTCCAGACCTGGACACCGAGCGAAACACGGACCTCACCCCTCTCTTCTCTGATCCGCAGACAATTTCGTTCGAGCTGCCCCACACCCTCCTCCCAGACGGGACAGTGGCAGGTGAGGCTGTGGTCTCCTGCACCGCAAGGGGTGACATACGCATCGGCCTGACCGCCGAAACATACGTGGACGCGGTGGTGACGGTGGTCGGAGGGCCGTACGACATCAGCGACTGGCAGGGCCGCACCGTGGAGCTATCAGAAGAACCAGTCAGGATTACTTTGAGAAACCCTACTCCCGGGGATGCGTCTTCATGTTCGCCGGGGGGCTACACCGTAGACGTCGAGTCCGCATGAATAGGGTGGGGTGGAGCGCTGGCATCTGCAGAACCTCTCCGGTTAGTAATCGCAGCCGAAGTCGCGCTCTCAGCTTGGGAAGCTTGGGTTCTACGGGCTCGATTGTCCCGCTGACCTGCTGTCGATCCATGTCATGACCTGAGGGCGTCTCTGGGTGGGTGACCGCTGTTCCCCGTGGCTCCCCGCAGTATCTGGCACGGGTCTGGCACGGGGCGCGCTCAGGCGGGTCAGTCAGCCGCGCCGCAACCCTGGCACGCCGATACCGGATCCGAGATCGGTGGAGGCGGCCAATGAGTGGGCCGCGGTCCTGAGACCGTTCTCCCATTCCGGGCGTTCGTCCGCGCCCATCCATTCGCTGTAGTCCGCTGCGATGGAGAGGAACCGTGTCTCCTCCGGGGTGCGAGCCGCGACCGTCATCGACAGCCGGTCGGCCACGTCCTTGGGGCTCAGCTCGGCATTCGCAAGACCGACCGCGAGGCTCACGAGGAGCCAGCGGCCAGCTGTCTCCTCGTCGGGAAGGGGTACGCCGAGTTCGTCCAGGGCCTGGACGTACAGTTCACGGATCTCAGTCTCGTCGCTCCTGCGTGGCAGGCCGGCCAGCTCGCGCAGGGCGGGGGAATCACGCCCGTCGACGAGTGCATGAGCAGCAAGCATCGGGAGTTCCTTGGGTGGGAGTACCTCCGCCACATACCGCCAAGCGCTGCGCTGCAACGGGTCCATGCACTCATCGTGAGAGCGATGAGACTTCCTGGCCACCTGATTACCGATTTGTTCCTCGGCTTCTGTAGGGAGCGACTTCTTCGTCCCGAAGCAACTCGGGCGCTGGTCGTGCCTTGGGCTGGTGCGGCTCTCACCTGCGCTGATGGTCCGCTGACGCTCGCGCTCGTCCGCCGTTGTTCGCCGACGTTGTCACGCAGTTAGACACTCACCGCTGTCGCCTCACAGACGGCCTCTGCATGCGTCCGCCCCGTCGCCGACAGAACAGGCAACGGGGCGGACGCAGAATCAGGTGGCGCTCGTGTGGCTCGTGAGGGGATCATCAGCGCCTTCGCTCTAGAACACGCAGAATGCGTTCAGAGAGAAGGCGCGCGTCACGCCGCCTGGCGGGCCTCTTCGACCAGACGGCCGGCATGAAGATGCCAGCGATCACGATCAGGGGCACGCCCAGTAGAGCAACGACAATCCAGGGGGCGGCTGCGACCGACGCTGTGGCAGTACTGGCGCCCAGCGTGATCAACAGCCCGCGGCTCACGGGTCACAATTGCTGGCCATCACAAAATCCTTCCGATCGGAACCGGGCTAGCTTGGATCCTCCGGTTCGGGTGGGTGTGTGCCTCGCTCCCGTTTGGCGGCCGGGGGCTGAGGGACAGGCCAGGGACCAATAGTCAGAGACAGCACAACGTCGAGGGCGGGAGGACTGGCCTGTCCCCGGGCCCGCACCGCTGCGTCCGATACGTCGTGTTTCGCCACTCTGTGCGGAAAAGTCGGCCGCTCTGCGTGAGGGTTGAGATGTCGATGTTGGGAACGCGCGCGGGCCTCTGCCGTTAGGTGTAAGCACTTCGCGGCACATTCTGGCACGCTCGAACGGCCAGCGGAGGCTCAACGGGACGCTCCCGCTGAAGTGTTGACGACGTGGCGTACTCGTTGATCGACCTCACAACCGCGGCAACATCCGAGCGGCTACCCACCGGAGCGGGCCGAGGTCGATGCCGTGCACGCGGACGCGGTCACGGGCTTTCGCACTGAGGTGATCGAGCGCGACGACGACGGCCGCCTGGTCCCGGTCGCCGATGACGGCCGCCGCCTGGAGCCGGTGGACGAGGTGATCGTGCCGACCGGCTTGCGCCCCGACCTCTCGCTCCTCTCGGAGATCCGCCTCTGCCTGGACGAACGCCTCCAGGCGCCGACCGCGCTCGCTCCGCTGATCGACCCCAACCAGCACTCCTGCGGCACCGTCTACCCGCACGGCCACCAGGAGTTGGCCCATCCGGAACAGGGGGTCTACCTGGTTGGCATGAAGTCCTTCGGCCGAGCCCCTACGTTCCTCGCGATGACCGGCTATGAGCAGGTCTGCTCCGTCGTGGACGCCCTCGCCGACGACCTCGAGTCCGCCAACCGTGTCGAACTCACCCCTGCGGAATCCGGGGTGTGCGGCGGAGCGGGCCTATTCGACGCCCCCGAGGCAGACCAGACGGGCGGCGGATGCTGCGCCCCGCCCCGGCACCCCAACTGATCCAGCTCGGGGCCAGTACCCCTGTCGAAGAAGCGGCGGCGGGCGGCTGCTGCTGATCGTGACCAGTCTCAACACCCGGAGGCTCGGAGCCGCGGCCGGATCGGGGGATCGATCGCGGCCCCGTGCTGCCTGGGGTCCGTGCTGAGCCAGCCGGGCCTATTGGAACTACCTGCGCAAGAGCTCGTGCAGAAGGGCGACGACGGCAACGGCCGTACCAAGGGCCGCCCCTAGAGCCGGGTGCTCCAAAACCACATAGACCGTGAAGGCCGCGACGAGCATGAGCAGGAGGGTTCGGGTGCTGATCTGGTTCATCTGGCCTCTCCATGTGGGTCACTTGTAGTCATCGTCAGCACCCGCGGGAGGCCCATTACAGATTTTTACGGTCCCACGTGGTCTTTTACAGCTCCTGACAGATCATGACGCTCGGTGACATCATGGGCAGGTCACACGTGGGAGACGACTAGGGGGATCGCGTGCCACAGTGGCTCAGGCCAAAGCTTCCCGAAGGACCCCTTCGGACCCTCAACCGCGAACTACATGTGCTGCATGGCAAGGCGGGATACCCCTCGTCCCGGAAGCTCTGTCTGGCCGTGGACAAGGTCGTCAGCCATACCAACATCCACCACGCCTTCATCAAGCCCGCTCTGCCCTCATGGGGAGTGGTCGAGGTGATCGTTGAGCAGTTGGCTCTCCAGGCTCGACCGCGCCTTGCGGCTGAGGCAGAGGTCAACCGCTTCAAAGCTCTGTGGGACGAGGCACATGTCTGGGTTGCGGCCTCACCAAAAGTTGGTGAGCCGGTGGCACCACCTGTGAGCCTGCAGGCGCCCGATTCCGGGACGGTTCGCTCGACATCCCTCCCCGGTGCGCTTCTCAACCGGAACCGGTTGATTTACGAGGCCATCGTCGACCTCCATAGGGCGGGGAAGCCTGTGGGTGTACCTCAAGTCGCCGCAGAGCTCGACAGGCGAGGGCAGCTCGAATTCTGTGGTGGTGAAGACTACTTGTTCGAGTGTGTGAAGGTCTCCATCAAAGGCGCGTACCAGGCGGGGATGAATATCTCGGATTTCGCTGCCCTGAACGCGCGTAAGGTGCATCTTGCCGCCAAAGCGCGAGAAGAGCTGCTGGTCTCGGTGTTCCAGCACGGCTCGGACGCTGAGCGAGTGCGAAAAGCTTTGGACCGGGTTACGGAGCTACATCCACACTGGGGCCACCAACAGGGTGGAAATGGCACTTTGGCATGACTCCGCTTTCGGGCGGCCGCGTCGCCAACCCGCTGCACCGCGAGAGCAGTTCGACCCGCGCAGCAACGACTGAGCCCGTGCCGACTCGGGGCGGCTACCCAGTCTGGCCTCGTAGCGGACATGGAGACGCTGGGTGACCTCGGCCGACAGCAAAAGTGATGGTTCGAGGGCAGCCTGAACCGGCAAGATGTGTGTATGTCGGACGACTGGCCCCCACCTGGGCACTCCCTCTACTACCGCATGGATACCCACCTAGATGGTGGGCCGTCCTTCAGCATGGACGTTGCGCTTCCGAGTGCCAGACCAACGGCTGACATCTCCACCTTTAGATTGGGTCGCCATGGCGGGCCGAACGAATCAGACCTCGCGTTCCGCGAGCGTCTTTACAGCCTGATCGGAGCCATCGTGGTGGCCGGTGGCCACGTAGAGGCGGCGATGAAGCGTCTCATCTTGCTTCTCAAGGGGGACGAAGGTGGTTTCTCAGTGGTCGACAAGACCTGGACGGACCTGCACAAGTTGCTGGTGACGCAATCGCGCCGAAGCATTCCACAGGCCGCTGCGCTGGCAGAGGTCCTCAAGTGGGGCGACGACCACGACCTCAAGCGACGCCGTGACGATGCCGTTCATGCGTCGTGGTGGAACTGGGACGGCGTGGGCGTGATCAGGTCGCGATTCTTTCGGAAGCAGGACGGCGCCAACATCGTCGGCTCCTTCGAAGGCTTGGAAGAGGACGCACGGTTGCTCTTCGAGTACGCCCAGAAGCTCGATGTGCTCCTCGGGGCGGATTGGCCTCAAGCGAGACTCCCGCGACAAAGCTCCTGATCGAGTACCAAGGTCGGCGGGGCGGCTTTGGGCTGGAGCTGCTTTGGCGCGAGTGATCATGGCCCCGTAAGCTTCCGGCGCGTCGGGCAGTCTGTGGACCTGCCCGTTAAAGCACGACGTTGGGGCCATGATCTTCGAGGCTCGCGCCAAAGTGGCTGCCTAAAGCCGTGGAGCCGACCGCCCCAGCCACGACGTACCCTTTCTCTGACGTCAGGACGCTGATCGCTCAGTGCGTGGCACGGGCGCCGGCCGGGCTGGAGCGGGGCGGAGACAGGAGCGCAGGCCCGGCCGGGGGCCGGGCCGCGCGCGGGGAGCGGAGCGAGCCGCCTTGAACCAGTAGAGAAAGTTGTAACTCAGTCTGCGCGGCGGGGCTTGAAGCCTCGTGCGCATGCTGGGAGTTCGGCGTCCTGCCGGTGTGCGAGGGGCAGGAAGATCACTGGTCGGATCGTCCAGGTGATGCGGACGTCGGCATGGGTGATGGTCACCGTGCAGGGCTCTGAGCGCATCAGGGCTCTGCGGGTTTCGGCGCGCTCTTCGTACAGCCACGTCCACGCTTCGTCCGACGCGTCGGAGTCGAGCGCCGGTGAGATGGTGCGGAGAGCGATGGCTACCCAGCGGTCTGCCTGAGGTGCCGAGTACGCGTCGAACGATGCCAGGGGCGCCGGCCCTCCCGTGCCGGTGACTTGCTCGGTCCAGCATTCGCACCAGTAGCCGCGGGTGGGCCCGTTCATGGGGTCGCTCCCGCCGGGTAGGCCAGCAGCACGTAGCGGGTGCTCTCGTCATAGAGGGTGAGTTGGTACCCCGTGCCGCTGGTCAGGTAGGCGAGGGCTCGTTCGTGTTCGGCCTCGTCCGTCAGCCAGTGCAGGCCCGGCTGTGCGTATGCGGCGTCGAGCTGGTCGGTGATGTGCTGCGTGCGCTCGCGTAACCAGCGCAGTGCCAGGCGTGGGCTCGTGGCGTCGTGTGATCCCAAGGGGATGGAACAGACCTCGTTCAACGGGTAGGTGGCGGCCCGGCATCGGTAGGGGAGGGGTCGGCTGCCTGTGCTCAGCGCTGTGGGAGGAGCGGACGTCAGCACGGGTGCCCTCCTGCCGGGCCGGTATCGGTGAAGAGTTCCGCGGTGACCGTGTGGCCGCCGTGGCTGCCGTGGACGACGACTCGGTGAGCGAGTGCGCTGACCATGCCCAGGCCCCGGCCGTGCTCCGCGTCCTGGTCCTGGTGCTCGACCTTCGGCGCCGTGCCGGTGCTTCCGTCGTCCGTGACGGACAGGGCGATCACCTGCGGGGAGACCGCGAGGGCCAGATGGAAGCTGCCGGATGTCTGGCCGCTGGCCGTGTGGAGGATCGCGTTCGCGCTCAGCTCGCCGACGATCAGCTCGGCGTCCTCCGCTAACGGCGAGCCTCGCAGGATGTCGCGGGTCCAGCGGCGGGCCCTGCTGACCTCTTCCGGGAATCCTGGGCAACTGAGCCCCCAGACCCGAGCGCTACTCGTATACTCGTGCATACAAGTTCCTTCGTGCTGGTAGGCCGCCATGTGCAGCGGGTTCGGGCTAGACGAGTTTCACGCCGTCGTGGGCGCGGACGGCCGGTGGGGACGCCGCGTCGAGTGCGTCAAGCACGCGGATCGCGTACGCCTCGTCGGCGAGTTCGATGACTTCTTCGCGGGTGGCCCAGCGCAGTGCGTGGGTCTCGTCCCCCGTGGTGGGAGTACCGTCGGCCGCCTGGCAGCGGAAGACGAGGGAGACGATCAGGCCCGTCATGTTCTTGTAGACGCCGGTCAGGGTCGCGGGAAGCTCGATCTTGATGCCGGTCTCTTCGAGGACTTCGCGCTGGAGGGCTTCGGGGATGGTCTCCTCGCGTTCGAGGACTCCGCCCGGGGGTTCCCAGTGGCCGTTGTCGCGGCGCTTGATCAGGAGGGCCCGGCCTTGGTCATCGACGATGACCCCGGCGACGCTCACGGAGTGCGGGCGTTCTGTGCTCACGTTCCTCGGCCCTCTCGGCTGACTAGGCTCTCCACCGTAGCAACAAGACTCGCCCACTCGTCTAGATACCTAAAGGAGTACGCATGGCGTCTCTACCGAGCATCCTCGGCGGCCTCGACCCGACCAGTGATCGTGCGGTCTTCCGGCAGATCGCCGATCAGCTGCGCGAGGCCATCGACCGGGGGCGATTCAAGGAGGGGGAGAAGCTGCCCTCCGAGGCTGAGCTGGTCGAGCACTACGGGGTCTCCCGGATGACGGTTCGGAACTCCTTCTCGATCCTCCAGGGCGAGGGCCTGGTGCACGCCGAGCACGGCCGGGGTGTCTTCGTCCGGCCCCGGCCTCCGGTACGCCGTCTCGCCTCCGACCGGTTCGCCCGGCGCCATCGAGAGCAGGGGAAGTCCGCGTTCATCGTGGAGGCCGACGCCGCCGGCAGTCACCCCACCGTGGACAGTCTGGAGGTGAAGGAGGAGAAGGCCGGCCAGGACATCTCCACTCGGCTCGGTTCCGTGCGGCGCGTGCTCGCCCGGCGTCGCCGGTACCTGCTCGACGGCCGGCCGGTCGAGTTCGCCACGTCGTATCTCCCGCTCGACATCGCCCGCGGTACGCAGATCGCCGAGCCCAACCCGGGCCCCGGTGGCATTTACGCCCGCCTCGAGGAACTGGGCCACCAGCTCGACCACTTCGAGGAGGAGATCCGGGCCCGGATGCCTTCGCCGTCCGAGGTGAAGACGCTGCAACTGGCCTCCGGCGTGCCGGTGATCCATCTGATCCGCACCGCCTTCGACACTGCGGGGCGGGCCGTGGAGGTCTGCGACACGGTGATGGCGGCCGACGCGTACGTCCTCTCCTACCAGCTTCCGGCGACCTGATCGGCGGTGCGCGAGGCCACTTCCCCGGACTCGTACACACCGACACGCATACTCGTATAGACGAGTGGGCAAGTTGTGTGGCAAGGTGACCCCGTTCCCGGTGCCGCCGGGTTCGAAAGATGCATCTTGTCTAGACGAGTAGATGGGGAGAAGCCTTGCGCACCATTCGTGTGGAGACCTCGGCCGCGACGATCCTGCTGACCGAGGCGCCCGAGCCCAAGGTCCGCGACCGGCAGTCGGGCGAGATCGCGAAGGACGCCGTCAGCGGTGAGGCGCTGATGACGATCGGCGTCGTGTACATCGAGGAGGGGGAGTCGTCCCTGATCAAGGTGACCGTTCCGGAGAGCGGAGTATCGGAAGGGCTCGCCCTCGGTGCCCCGGTCTTGCTGCCGGGCCTGGTCGCCCGGCCGTGGGAGAGCGTATTCAACGGCCAGCAGCGCCACGGCATCGCCTTCCGGGCCGCCGCCGTCACTCCGGCCGCCTTCCAGGCCGCCATGGGGGCCACGGCCTGATGACTGATCTGGCAACGCTTCTGGAGGTGGGTGGTCCCGTCGCCGCACTCGGCGGTGGGGCCGCCTACGCCCGGGCGCGACACCCCGGCGTCTACTGGTCCACGGTCGGCTTACCGGTGTGCACGGTCCGGCTGCTCAGCTCCTACGGCTCCGTCATGGAGGCGTGCGGGCTGGCGGTGGCCCCCTCCCGGCTGCGGGTCCTGGCGGTCAAGGCCACCACGCGCCGTGAGGTCCGACCCGTACCGCCGCGCCGGGGGATCATCCGGCCGACCACGACGGGGCTGCGGGTCCGCCTGCGGCTCGCCCCGGGGCAGGAACCCGCCGACGTGGCCGCCTCCGCCGAACGGCTACGGCACGCCTGGGGCGTCCACGCCGTCTACGTGACCACGGTCAAGCCGGGCGTGGTCGAACTGCGGCTCGTCGGCTTCGACGTGCTGCGGCGGGTGCGCATGCCACGCAAGCTCCGCCCGGATCTGCTCCGGGTGCCGGTCGCGCTGCGCGAGGACGCCACTCCGTTCGTACGCGACTACCGCACCGTTCCGCACCAACTCACCCTCGGCGCCACGCTGTCCGGCAAATCCATGTACCTGCGTCACCTCGTCGCCGGCCTCGCCCGTCAGCCCGTCGCCCTGGTCGGCATCGACTGCAAGCGGGGCGTGGAACTGGCGCCCTTCGCCCCGCGCCTGTCGGCGCTCGCCACCGACCCTGAGCAGGCCGCCGAACTGCTGCCCGTGCTGATCAGGGAGATGGAGGACCGGTACGACCTCATCAAGGCCCGGCAGGGGATCGCGCCGAACACGCCGGACGAGGAGATCACCTCCGACATCTGGGGCCTGCCCGAGCACGAACGCCCGGTGCCCGTCGTGCTGTTCGTCGACGAGGTGGCCGAACTCTTCCTCGTCGCCACGAAGAAGGACGAGGAACGCCGGGACGAGATGGTCACCCAGCTCATCCGGCTCGCCCAGCTCGGCCGGGCCGCCGGCATCTACCTGGAGGTCTGCGGACAGCGCTTCGGCGCTGAGCTGGGCAAGGGCGCGACCATGCTGCGGGCCCAGTTGACCAGCCGCGTCTGCCACCGCGTCAACGACGAAGCCTCCGCCAAGATGGCACTCGGCGACATCGCCCCCGAGGTGGTCTCCGCCGCCTGCGCCATCGCCCCCGAGCGGCCCGGCCTCGCCGTGGCCGGTGACACCTCCGGCGGCTGGTCCCGCATCCGCACGCCGCACCTCTCCCTCGGCGACGCCGCCGAGACCTGCCGTGAGTCGGCCCGCCTGGTCCCCGACCTGCCCGCGCTCAAGCCCTTCCGGCCCAACGTCCCCGTACGGCCGCCCGCTGAGACACCGGGCCCGGTCGTACGACCCCGCCCGGTGACCGACTGACCCGCGTCCGCACGCATCCCCGGTCGGCGTGACCGCCTCGCGCCATGTCCCTACCCCTCCCATGCCCGAACCCGGAAGGAGCCGCAGCATGCGCGCCCACCTGGCCCGCGTCGACGCGGTGCTCGTCCAAGCGGTCATCGCCGCCGCGCTGTCCTTCGCCCACCTGCACGACGTCGCCTCGGCGGCCGGACAGGACGGGTGGAAGGCGTGGGCCTATCCCGTCTCGGTCGACCTGCTGCTCGTCGCCGCCTGGCGCCGACTGCGGTCCGGCGACGCGAAAGCGGCCGGGTGGTGCTGGTTCCTGATCGCCCTCGCCGCGTCCCTGGGCGCGAACGTCGCCACCGCCGGACTGCTCGACCTGGACCACGTGCCGGCCTGGCTCCGCATCCTCGTCGCGGGCTGGCCCGCGGTCGCCTTCCTCGGCGGAACCCTCCTCGTCCACTCGTCACCGACCACGCACGACGAGACCAGTGACGCCGTGGGCCAGGAGGTGCCCGAGGACATCGAGGACCAGGAGGACGCGCCCGATCCCGCACCAGAACCCCCGGCGCCTCCGGCAGTCGAGTCGGCGCCGACACCGACACCGACACCGGTTCCGGCTCCGGTTGCCGTCCCGGCCGCCCTGGTCGAGCACGCCCGCAAAGTCGCCGCCGAGCACCACGCCCGTACCGGAACGGCCATCGACACCCCGACCCTGCGCGCCCGCCTCGGCGTCCCGCCGCCCATGGCCGACGCCATCGCCGCCCAGCTCTAAAAGGAGACCCGCGTGAGCACCAACCGCCGCTTCCGCTCCGTCACCCGCATCGGCCCCGTCCAGGTCGGCACGTCCTACGACGGTCGCGGCCGGGAGAAGCACACCGCCGCCTGTACGGCTCCGCGCTGCGGCTTCTCCGCCGACTACGACAGCCGCGCCGCCGCTGAGCTGGCCGCCCGTACCCACCGCTGCCCCGTCCGCTGAAAGGACCCGCACACCGTGACCGTCAGCCTGCCGCTCGTCGTCCTCCTCGGCCTCTTCGCCTGGGGAGCGGTCAAGTTCCTCGGTGTCCGCACGTGGATCGTCGTCCTGATCGCCCTCTTCGGCTTCTGGCTCTCGGACACCTTCATGGCCCCCGCCATCGAGTCCGGCACGCGCTCCGGCGTGGACATCGTCAACGGCTCACATGACTAGACGAGTAGGTAAGGAGAGCTTCATCGTGTTCCTGCCCAAGTACCCCGACAGCCCGACGCCGCCGCCCGCACACACCCAGACCGTGGCCGATCAGATGCCCGCTCGGCGGCCCGCTCCTCAGATTTCCGTCAGCACCGGAGCGGTCGCGGTCGTCCTCGTCGGCGGCGTCGTGCTGACCGCGCTCCTGGCCGCCGTCGCCGTCACGGCCGTCTCCGTGGCCGTCGCCGCCGTGGTCCTGCGCTCGCTGCTGCGCGACCAGCACCGCCGCTGACTCATCGGCGGCCTCGATACCGCCAAGCATCCGCCGCCCCGGGGGCCGTCTCCCTCCAGCCGAACCAGAAGGAGAAAGCCATCATCACCCGCGCCACTCCGCCTCCGCTCCGCGAACTCGGCGAACTGGCCGCCCTCGGCACCATGCCCGCACTCCTGCGCCAGCTCGCCGGCCTCGGAGGCTGCACGCACCCGATCCGCCTCGACGGCCACCGCACCGAGTACGCCGTCGACACCCGCACCGGCGAGATCGGCAACGTCCTCCGCCACCTCAACTCCTCCAGCCTCCCGGCCGGTCACCTCCTGGTCCGCTGCAACAACCGCCGCACCACCCGGTGCGCGGCCTGCGCCGAGGTGTACCGCCGCGACACCTTCCACCTGATCACCTCCGGCCTGCGCGGCGGCAAGGGTGTCCCCGAACGCGTCGCCGCCCACCCGCGCGTCTTCGCCACCTTCACCGCACCCGGCTTCGGCCCGGTCCACAACCGCCCCACCGGCCCGGCCGGGTCGGTCCGCCGCTGCCGCTGCGGGGCGCTCCACGACCAGGACGAACCCGCCCTCGGCACCCCGCTCGACCCGGACACCTACGACTACGAAGCGGCCGTGCTCTGGAACGCGCACGCCGGTCCGCTGTGGCAGCGCTTCTCGATCTACCTGCGCCGGGAGGTCGCCAAGCGCGCCGGGCTTACGCAACGGGCCTTCCGCGAGTACGCCCGGGTGTCCTTCGCCAAGGTCGCCGAGTACCAGAAGCGCGGGGCCGTCCACTTCCACGCCGTCATCCGCATCGACGGCCCCGAGGGCGGCGACACCCCGCCTCCCGCCTGGGCCACCGCCGAACTGCTGACCGACGCCATCCGGGCCGCCGCCACCGCCGCCCGTGTGGACGGTCCGGTCATCGACGGCCGCGCCCACACCTTCGCCTTCGGCCGCCAGCTCGACGTCCGCACCATCCGCTCGGCCAACTTCGACGGCGGCCAGGAGCTGACCGAACGGGCCGTCGCCGCGTACATCGCCAAGTACGCCACCAAGGGCGCCGAGACGGCGACGGGAGCTCTGGACCGGCCGCTGAGGTTCCTCGCCGAACTCGCCCAGCTCGACATCAGCGACCATGCCCGCCGACTTATCCGCACCGCCTGGACCCTCGGCGCGCGTAAGGACCTCGAACACCTCCGCCTGCGGGCCTGGGCCCGCATGCTCGGCTTCCGCGGCCACTTCTCCACCAAGTCCCGCCGCTACTCCACCACCCTCGGCGCCCTCCGCGACGCCCGCGCCGAATGGCGCCGCGCACAGGCCCTGGCAGCTGACGGGACCGACCCGGACACGGCCCTCGTCCTCGCCCACTGGATCTACGCCGGAACCGGCCTCACCGACGCCGAAGCCTGGCTCGCCGAGACCCTCGAATCCTCCCCCGGAACGGAAGGAGAGCCCACCCATGGGTAGCCGTCGCCTTGCTGTCGCGGAAGCGGCCTCTGAGTCGCGTGGTCTGCCGTCGCGCTACCTGACTCCTGACGACCTGGTGGCGATGTTCGACCTGCCCAGTGTCGAGACGGTCTACCAGTGGCGCCGCAAGCGCACCGGCCCCCGCGGCTTCCGGGTCGGCCGGCACCTGCGCTACGACCCTGCGGACGTCCAAGCCTGGGTCGAGTCCCTGCGGGAAGGGGCTGCCGCCCGATGGCCGGGCACGTTCAGGACCGCTGGTACCGGACCGAGATTGGCCCGGACGGGAAGGTGCGCAAGGTCAAGACCGAGCGTTACGGGGCCGGCCTGCGCTACCGCGCTCGCTACGTCGGCCCGGACGGCACGGAGAAGTCCAAGAGCTTCCCCGACCGTCAGAAGCGGCTCGCTGATCAGTGGCTGGCGCACATCGAGGCGGACATGGCGCGCGGGCAGTACATCGACCCGCGCGCGGCCCGGATCACCTTCCAGCAGTACGCCGAGCGCTGGGTCGCCACGCAGGGCGCCGACCCGAACACCCAAGCCTCGATGGAGTCGCAACTACGGCTGCACTCCTTCCCCTACCTCGGCTCGCGCCCGCTCGGCTCCTTCCAGCCAGCGCACATCCGGGACTGGGTGCGGCAGTTGCAGGAGAACGGCGTCCGCGGGTCGTATGCCCGGACGATCTACTCCAACGTGCGGGCGGCGCTCAGCGCGGCCGTGGACGACGGGCACCTTCCCCGCAACCCGTGTGCCGCCCGGTCGGTCCGGCCGCCGACCGTCGACAACAAGCGCGTTGCGCCCTGGACGCCTGAGCGGGTCTTCGCCGTCCGGGCCGCCATGCCCGAGCGCTTCCAAGCCATGGTCGACCTGGGTGGTGGTTGTGGGCTCCGCCAGGGCGAGATTCTGGGTGTGGCCGTCGACGCGATCGACTTCGACTCGGACACGCTCCACGTGGTCCAGCAACTGAAGCTGAGCCGTAGCAAGGCCATGTTCGCGCCTCCGAAGGGGGGCAAGCTGCGGGACGTGCCGCTTCCCGGCCCTGTCGCCGATGCGCTTCGGGAGCACATGAAGCGGTTCCCGCCGGTCGAGATCACCTTGCCGTGGAAGGTGGCCGACGGGCCTCCGATGACCAAGCGGCTGATTTTCACCGGGCCGCGCGGCGGTCACGTCTGGCGGACGTCCCTCAACGAGGAGGTGTGGAAGCGGGCGCTGGCCTCGGCTGGGGTAATCCCCGAGCGGAAGCCGGGTGAGTCGTACGCCGAGTCCCGGGAGAACGGCAGCATGCCCTGCGCCACTTCTACGCCTCGGTACTCCTGGACGCGGGCGAGAACATCAAGGCCCTCGCCGAGTACCTGGGGCACTCGGACCCGGGCCTGACGCTCCGCGTGTACGCGCACCTGATGCCGTCCAGCCAGGAGCGCACCCGCAAGGCGATTGCGGCCGTCTTCTCCTGACCCGCAGAATGATGCACCTCAAACGCTCCATCCGTGAGCTTCGGTCGGTGAACTCTCGTCCGCCGACAATGTTGCGACATGCAATTCTCCGACCGCAGCATTTGGAATCACCATCCGTGAACTTTCGTCCGCCGACAATGTTGCGACATGCAATTCTCCGACCACAGCATTTGGAATCACCATCCGTGAACTTTCGTCCGCCGACAATGTTGCGACACGCAATTGTCGACGCCGCCCACCCCGCCGGGCGGCTGGCCACCCTCCCTCCTGGGTGGCCGGGTGGCTGAGCGGCCGGGCACGGAAAGAAGGATCGGAGTCGATATCGGCAAGTGCGCCGCAGCGCCCCCTTGAGGCGCTTAGCATGACTGAGGCTGGCCATGCAGTCGGAATTATCGACCGATCCCCCCGGGGGGTAACCGCGGGCAATTTTGACTGTCGGATGATCCGTGGTTAAGTTCTGCTCGCGGATTGGAAAGGCCGCCTCCGTTGGCCCGGAGGCGGCCCCATCTCCATCCGTGTTCAAAAAACTTGGGAAGCTCCTCGACACGTTGGAGAACATAAGCATGCCACAATTCGGACTGAGCATCGACATCTGCCTTCGCGATCTACCACTTTGCTTGGTCGGTGCGGCCGTGGCGGGGTCCCTCCACTGGGGGGACGTACCCGCCGGGATTGCCGTACCGATGGCGCTGCTGATCGCCCTCGACATCCGGGTCCGCCGCTGGAGCCGCCGCACCTGACGGCCCAGGCACGGCCTAGGCGCATAGAAGAGCCCCCTCCTGACAGCAAAACTGCAGGTAGGGGGCTTCTTCTGACGTGCTTACTTCTTCTTGCCCTGGTTCTTCACGGCCTCGATCGCGGCTGCGGCCGCGTCCGGGTCCAGGTACGTGCCGCCCGGGTTCAGGGGCTTGAACTCGGCGTCCAGGTCGTAGGAGAGCGGGATGCCGGTCGGGATGTTCAGGCCCGCGATGTCGGCGTCGGAGATGCCGTCGAGGTGCTTGACCAGGGCGCGCAGGCTGTTGCCGTGGGCGGCGACGAGGACCGTGCGGCCGGTGAGGAGGTCGGGGACGATGCTGTCGAACCAGTACGGCAGCATGCGGGCGACGACGTCCTTGAGGCACTCCGTCTGCGGGCGCAGCTCCGGCGGGAGCATCGCGTAGCGGGCGTCGGAGAACTGGGAGTACTCGGCGTCGCGGTCCAGCGGGGGCGGCGGGGTGTCGTAGGAACGGCGCCACAGCATGAACTGCTCCTCGCCGAACTCGGCGAGCGTCTGGGCCTTGTCCTTGCCCTGGAGGGCGCCGTAGTGGCGCTCGTTGAGGCGCCAGTGGCGGTGGACGGGGATCCAGTGGCGGTCGGCGGCCTCCAGCGCGAGCTGGGCCGTGCGGATCGCGCGCTTCTGGACGGACGTGTGGACCACGTCGGGCAGCAGGCCGGCGTCCTTGAGCAGCTCGCCGCCGCGCGTCGCCTCCTTCTCGCCCTTCGGGGTGAGGTTGACGTCCACCCAGCCGGTGAACAGGTTCTTCTCGTTCCACTCGCTCTCGCCGTGGCGGAGGAGGATCAGCTTGTACGGTGCGTCGGCCATGGTTCCGAGCGTAATCGAACCGTCTGACCACCCGCGCACCGCGCCCGCAGCGCGGACGCTTGACGGGAACTGTTAATCGACTGGCCCTGGAGAACGACTCGAATGTAAGTTGCGATCACCGCATCGGCCACTTACATCCGGCCGCTTACATCTGCTTCTCGGGGGTCCCATGTCCGTCGCCGCGCTGAGACGTGCCACGCGTGAATCCGTCTCCGGGCTTCCCCGCGAGTTCTGGTGGCTGTGGACCAGCACCCTGGTCAACCGGCTCGGCGCCTTCGTCGCCACCTTCATGGCGCTGTACCTGACCCTCGACCGCGGGTACTCCGCCTCGTACGCCGGTCTGGTCGCCGCCCTGCACGGGCTCGGCGGGGTCGTGTCCTCGCTGGGCGCCGGGGTGATGACCGACCGGCTGGGGCGGCGGCCCACGCTGCTCGTCGCGCAGGCCTCCACCGCGCTGTCCGTCGCGCTGCTCGGCTTCATGCGGGACCCGGTGGCCATCGCGGCCGTCGCGTTCCTGGTCGGCATGGCCAGCAACGCCTCCCGGCCGGCCGTGCAGGCGATGATGGCGGACATCGTGCGGCCCGAGGACCGTATCCGGGCGTTCTCGCTCAACTACTGGGCGATCAACCTCGGCTTCGCGATCTCCTCCATGGCGGCCGGGTTCATCGCCGAGGTCAGCTATCTCGCCGGGTTCCTGATCGAGGCGGGCATGACCATGGTCTGCGCCGTCCTCGTCTTCGTGAAGCTGCCGGAGTCCCGGCCCCAGAAGGGCGGCGGCACGGGCGGCGGCACGGCGGAGGGTGACCGCGTCTCCCTCGGCACCGTGCTGCGCGACGGGCGCTACATGAGCGTCGTGGGGCTGTCGTTCCTCGTCGCCCTGATCTTCCAGCAGGGGTACCTGGGGCTGCCGGTCGCCATGGGCGAGGCGGGTTTCACGCCCGCGGACTTCGGCGTCGCCATCGCCGTCAACGGCGTCCTGATCGTCGTCCTGCAGATCCCCGTCACCCGGTTCATCGAGCACCGCGATCCGCGGCTGCTGCTCGTCGGCTCGTCCCTGCTCGCCGGGTACGGCTTCGGGCTCACCGCCTTCGCCGGGTCGGTCGGGGTCTTCGCCCTCACGGTGTGCGTGTGGACCCTGGCCGAGATCGTGAACGCGCCGACCCAGACCGGGCTCGTCGTCCGGCTCTCCCCGGTGCACGGGCGCGGGCGCTACCAGGGCATGTACAGCACCTCGTGGGCCGTCGCCGCGCTCGTGGCCCCGCTGATGTCCGGCTTCGTCATCGACCACTACGGCGCCGACTGGCTGTGGGGCATCTGCGCGGTCATCGGCACGGTCGCGGCGGTGGGGTACTGGCTGCTCATGCGACGGCTGCCGGCCGAGAACGCGGTGACCGAGGAGGCGGTGGCCTCGGAGACGGTGACCGAGGAGGAGCTGCCCGCGTCCCCGAAGGCCGAGGTCGGTACGGCCTGACGGCGAACGCGGGCCGGCCGCTCACGGGTGCATCCGCGCTCCCTTGAGCACCTTGTCCACCGCGTTCTTCGGGCCGTGCACCGCCAGTCCCACCAGATCCAGTTCCGCGGTCGGCACGGCCCGTACCGCCGCCCGGTTGTCACGGTCGTTGCCCGTGGTGAAGAGGTCGGACGTGAACACCGCGCGGGGCAGGGCGCGCGACAGCACGCGCGCGTGGGCGTCGGTCAGCGTCTCCTTGGTGCCTTCGAAGACCAGCACCGGCTGGCGGAACATCGGCAGATAGGCGACGTCGTCGGCGTCCGCGTAGGGCTCGCCGATCACCTCGGGGAACTGTGTGCCCAGACCGCTGACCAGGAAGGCGGTGACGTTGAGGCGCTGCCAGGTCTCCAGGTCCTCGCGGAGCAGGACGGCGATCTTGGTGTCGAAGCGGACGGGGGCTGCGTCGTGGGTGCTCATACGGTGAGACTGCCGGTCGGCGCGCGACGGGGTCTTGTACGTTTTTTGCATGGCCTCCGTACGACCGCCGGCCCGGCAGGAGCAGGTCTCCGCCTGGCGCCCCCGCGTCCCGGGCGTCGTCGAGGTCTTCCACGCCCACTACACCGAGTACGCCTACCCGATGCACGTCCACGAGGCGTGGACGCTGCTCATCGTCGACGACGGCGCGGTGCGCTACGACCTGGACCGGCACGAGCACGGCACCCCGCACGACACGGTGTCGCTGCTGCCGCCGCACGTGCCGCACAACGGCTCCCCCGCCACCCCGGGCGGCTTCCGCAAGCGCGTCCTGTACCTGGACGCCTCCCTGCTGGGCGAGGAGCTGATCGGGCCGGCCGTCGACGCCCCCGACCTGCGCGACCCGGTGCTGCGGCGGCGGGTCGGGCAGGTGCACGCCGCGCTGGCCCGGCCCGGTGACGAGCTGGAGGCACAGAGCCGGCTGACGCTGATCGGAGAGCGGCTCCGCTCCCACCTGCTGCCCCGCCGCGGGGACAGACCGGCCCGCCGGGACCCCGTGCTCGCCCGACGGCTGCGTGAACTGCTCGACGAGCGGGTCGTCCAGGGGATCGGCCTGGAGGAGGCGGCCGGCCTCGTGCCCGCCCATCCGGCGCACCTGGTACGGGCGTTCAGCGGCGCCTACGGAATCGCTCCGCACCAGTACCTGATGTCCCGCCGCGTCGACCGGGCCCGGCGGCTGCTGCTGGCGGGACGCGCACCGGCGGAGGTGGCCGCCGCGACGGGTTTCTACGACCAGGCCCATCTGACGCGGCACTTCAGGAGACTCGTGGGCGTCACGCCCGGGCGCTACCGCACCAGCGGCGGACGGCGCTGACCGCGACGACCACACGGGCCGCGACAACCGTGCGGGCAACGACCGCGCGGCCGACGACGTCCCCGCGGGCCGTGCAGGCCGTGCAGGCCCCGCGGGCCGTGTCGCGGCTCAGGCCTCGGGGCGCTCGGTCAGGTGCCGGAACGCCTCCAGGTTCCGCGTGGACTCCCCGCGCGCGGTCCGCCACTCGTACTCCTTGCGGATGGCCGAGGCGAAGCCCAGCTCCAGCAGGGTGTTGAAGGCGCCGTCGGCGGCTTCCAGGACCTGGCCGAGGAGGCGGTCGACCTCGTCGGCGGTGACGGCCGCCAGGGGCAGCCGGGCGGCGACGTAGATGTCGCCGAGGCGGTCGACGGCGTAACTCACGCCGTACAGCTTGAGGTTGCGTTCCAGCAGCCAGCGGTGGACGGCCGGTTCGTTCTCGTCGGGGTGGCGGATGACGAAGGCGTTGACCGAGAGGGAGTGCCGGCCGACGAGGAGGGAGACCGTCGTCGACAGCTTGCGGGTGCCGGGCAGCTTGACGACGTAACTGCCCGACTCGGGGCTCTCCCACTCCAGTTCGGCGTCCTGGAGGGCGTTTTCGACGACCTGTGCTGCCTTCTGTGCCTCAGCCATGGTGGGAGGGTACGCGACGCCGGTGGGCGTGGATCGCGGCCGTGTAGACGTCGGCCGTCGCGGCGGCGGCGCTGTCCCAGCCGAAGGACTGGGCGTGCCGGGCGGCGGCGGCGCCCATCCGTTCCGCCAGCTCCGGGTCGTCGGCGAAGTCGCCCAGCACGCGCGCGTACGCGGCGGGGTCGTGGCCCTGGACGAGGCGACCGGTGTGCCCGTCGCGCACGGCGACCGGGAGTCCGCCGACCGCTGCGGCGAGCACCGGCGTGCCGGCGGCCTGGGCCTCTATCGCGACCAGCCCGAAGGACTCGCTGTAGGAGGGCATGACCAGCACGGACGCGGCCCGGAACCAGTCGGCGAGCTGTTCCTGCCCGACGGGCGGGCGGAACCGTACGACGTCCGCGATGCCGAGCCGGGCGGCGAGCTTCTGCAGTCCCTCGGGCTTGGCGAGGCCGCTGCCGCTGGGGCCGCCGACGACGGGGACGACGATGCGGGAGCGCAGCTCGGGTCGCTCGTCGAGCAGGACGGCCACGGCGCGCAGCAGCACGTCCGGCGCCTTCAGCGGCTGTATGCGGCCGGCGAAGAGCGGGATCAGCGCGTCCTGCGGCAGGCCGAGGCGGGCGCGGGCGGCGGCGCGGGCGGTCGTGGCCCGGCCCGTTCCCCGGGGCTCGGAGCCCTTGGGGAAGGGGCGGAACCGGTCGAGGTTCACGCCGGGGTGGACGACGGCGACCTTGGCCGGGTCGGCGGTGTAGTGCCGGACCAGTTCGTCGGCCTCCTCGGCGGTGTTGGCGATCAGCCGGTCGGAGGCGGCGACGATCTGGGTCTCGCCGATGACGCGGGCCGCCGGTTCGGGGGTGTCGCCGTCGGCCAGGTTGGCGTTCTTGACCTTGGCCATGGTGTGCATGGCGTGCACGAGCGGGGCGCCCCAGCGCTGGGCGGCGAGCCAGCCGACGTGGCCGGAGAGCCAGTAGTGGGAGTGGACCAGGTCGTAGTAGCCGGGGCGGTGGCCGGCCCACGCCTGCATGACGCCGTGGGTGAAGGCGCACAGCTGGGCCGGGAGCTCCTCCTTGGCCAGGCCCTCGTAGGGGCCGGCGTCGACGTGCCGGACGAGGACGCCGGGGGCGAGCTGGACGGACGGGGGAAGCCCCCCGGAGGTCGCCCGCGTGAAGATCTCGACCTCGATGTTGATCGCGGCGAGGCGCTGCGCGAGTTCGACGATGTAGACGTTCATGCCGCCGGCGTCGCCGGTGCCGGGCTGGTGGAGCGGTGAGGTGTGCACGGAGAGCATGGCGACGCGGCGGGGCCTGCGCAGCAGCCTGCGCCGCGGGGTGGCCGCCGGTGAGCGACGCCCGAGCCTGCTGACGTACTGGCTCACGAGCCGTTCCTCCTCGCTGCGGGCATGCCTTCGAAGGCACGTGCCGCGCCTCCAACCGGACGGAACACCGGATTGTGGCGTTCCATTTCCGGTTTCCGGGCCTTTGCCGAATCATTACCGTGGATCGCTCAACCGTTCGAGGGGGAGATGCGTCATGGAGGGCGGACCGGGCCGCATACCCTCGTAGGCATGCCCTCCCGCGCCGCCTCCCTCCCCCACGCCCGGCTTCGCTCCGGCGGCGGGACCCCGGTCGTGGGCACGGTGACGCGCGGGACGACGAATCCCAACCGGCTGCGCCGCATGGACCGCTGGATCGCGGCCACGCACGGCGCCGAACTGCGGCGCGCCACCGATCCCGTCGCCGTCGACCTCGGTTACGGCGCGGCCCCCTGGACGGCCGTCGAGCTGCTGCACCGCCTGCGCGCCGTCGCTCCGCACACCCGTGTGGTGGGCGTCGAGATCGACCGGACGCGGGTGACGGCGGCCGAGCCGTACGCGCGCGCGGGGCTCGTCTTCCGGCACGGCGGCTTCGAGATCCCCCTCTCCCGCCGGCCCCTCCTCATCCGCGCGGCGAACGTGCTGCGCCAGTACGACGAGGCAGAGGTCGGCGCCGTCTGGCAGCGGCTGTGCGCGCGGCTCGCGCCGGCGTCGGAGCACTCCCGCGGCGGGCTGCTGGTCGAGGGGACCTGCGACGAGATCGGGCGCCGGCACGTGTGGGTCGCTCTCGGACCGCAGGGGCCGCGGACGGTGACCTTCGCGACCCGGCTCGGCTCGCTGGAACGCCCCTCCGACCTGGCCGAGCGCCTGCCCAAGGCGCTCATCCACCGCAACGTGCCCGGCGAGCCGGTGCACGCCTTCCTGCGTGACTTCGACCGCGCCTGGGCCGCCGCCGCGCCCTACGCCTCCTACGGCGCCCGCCAGCGCTGGATGCGGGCGGTGCGGGACCTGACGGCCGACTGGCCGGTGGCGGACGGGCCGGCGCGGTGGCGCCAGGGCGAGGTGACGGTGCGGTGGGAGGCCCTGGCGCCGCGCGGCTGGGCCGGCGCCGGGAACGATCTCCGCGCGGAGCCCGGCCCACGGCCGTAGGCGCGGTACGGCGCGGCGGGACAGGCCGGCGAGGGAGCGGGGAGCGGGGAGCGGGGAGCGGGGAGCGGGGAGCGGGGACAGAAACCGAGGGAAGCACGACCTCTGTCGCTTTCCGCGCCGGCGTGGCACGATCCCCCGGACGACGTATGTTACTGACGGTTAATCAGTTTGGGGGCGAGGTATGCGTACGGGGAAGCATGGCTGGGTGACCGCGGCCGTGACCGTGGTCTGCGCGGTCACCGTGCTCGCGGCGCCGGGTACGGCGTTCGCGGACCCGGGACCCACACCGACCTCCGGCGCCCCCAGCGCCTCCCCCAGCGCCTCCCCCGGCCCGGCCGCCCCCGTCGGCAAGGACCTGGTAGCCGTACGCGAGAAGCTCGACAAGCTCTACCGGGCGGCGGCGGTGGCCACGGACGCGTACAACGCCGCCGAGGAGAAGGCGCAGAAGCAGTCCGCCGAACTGGTCGAACTGGCCAAGAAGATCGTCAAGGGCCAGGAGCGGCTGGACGCGCTGAGGGACCGCGCGGGCGCCGCGGCCCGCGCCCAGTACCGCACCGGCGGCATGCCCGACGAGGCCAAACTGGTGCTGAGCGAGGACCCCGAGGACTTCCTCGACGGCACCGGCCGGGTGGTCCAGGGCCAGCGCGCGACCAAGGGCCTGCTCGGCGAGCTGACCCGCGCGCAGGAGGACCTGAAAACCTACGAGGCGGACGCCTCCGCCCGGTTCCGGACGCTGGAGGCTAACCGCAGGGCCAGGGCCACCGCCCAGAAGGAGATCGAGAAGCAGATCTCGGCGGCCGAGAAGCTGGAGTCCGAGCTGGAGAAGGAGGAGAAGGAGCGCCTCGCCCGACTGGAGCGGGAGGCCCAGGCCAGGGCCCAGACGGCCTGGCTCGGCACCGGCGTCCTCAAGGACCTCGACGCAGAGGCGACCGAGCGGGGCAGGAAGGCGGTCGAGTACGCCACCGCCCAGGTCGGCAAGCCGTACCAGTGGGGCGCCGAGGGCCCGAAGGCCTACGACTGCTCCGGCCTGACCTCACAGGCGTGGGTGGCGGCCGGGCGGGCGATCCCGCGCACCTCGCAGCAGCAGTGGAAACAGCTCGAGCGCGTCGACGTCAAGGACATGCGCCCCGGCGACCTGATCATCTACTTCGACGACGCCAGCCACGTCGGCATGTACGTCGGCGACGGCTCCGTCGTGCACGCCCCGCGCCCGGGCCGCCCGGTGACGATCGCGGGGGCCGGTTCGATGCCCATCCTCGGGGTGGTCCGGCCCGACACGGGGGCGGCGCCCACGCGGTGAGGGGGCCGCCTCCCCGCGCCGGGCGTGAGGCGGGCCACGTGACCCAGTCCACGCCCGGCGGCGCCCCGCGCGTGACGTTCGTCATCCCCCGCCTCCGGTCGACGTGTCCAACTGCGGTACACAACGCGGCATATGACAGCGGCCGGAGAGCGCCCGGCGTGTCCTGGGCCATTCCGCGGCGGCGCCGTCACCCGCTATGGTCCCCGTCGGTGGGTCGAGGTCCCTCGCCCCGCCGTGCCCTCGGGGGGAGGGAAGGAAACCAAGACGATGCCCGTACCCGTAACGCGGCCAAGGGCGATCCCGGCCGTGGAGTGCGGTCAGGCGCCCGCCGCTTCCCCGGACCGCGGCCCTTCCACGGAACAGGCCCCGCCCGGGACGTCCCCGGCCGAGAACCCCACCACCCGGCGAGAGAACACCCCGGAGAAGCGCGAGAAGACCACGGACCTGACCAGGGACAAGAGCACCGGCACGAGCACCGGCGCAGGCACCGCCCCCGGCACCGGCCGGCGCGAGAACGTCCCCACGAACCTGACGTTGCTGCTGATCGAGGACGACCCGGTCGGCTCGCCGATCGTGCCCGACCTCCTCGACCAGGCCGGCAAGCCGATCCGCGTCCGCACCGCCCGCAACCTCACCGAGGCCGAGCGGCTGCTGACCGACGACGTCCACTGCATCCTGCTGGACCTCGCCCTGCCGGCCCCGTCCGCCCCGGCCCGCACGGGCGCCGACGGCGACGACGGTGACGCGAAGGGCGACGACGAGCTGGCGGTGCTCCGGCACGTGCTGGAGCTCGCGCCCCGGCACGCCGTGCTCGCGCTCACCTCCTCCAGCGACGCCGAACGCGGCGCGGAGGCGGTGGCGGTCGGCGCCCAGGACTACCTGTTCCGCGACGAGCTGGACGGCCGGCTGCTGAGCCGGGCGATCCGCTACGCCGTGGAGCGCAAGCGGTCCGACTCGGCGGAGCGGCGCCTGGCCGAGGGCCGGCTGCGCGCCCAGGAGAACCGCCGCCTGGAGCGCGGTCTGCTGCCGACCCCGCTGCTGGCCGGCTCCCCGCTGCGCTTCGCCGCCCGCTACCGCCCGGGACGCTCACGCGCCCTGCTGGGCGGCGACTTCTACGACGTCGTCCGCACCCCGGACGGCACCGTGCACGCCATGATCGGCGACGTCTGCGGGCACGGCCCGGACGAGGCGGCGCTCGGCGTGGAACTGCGGATCGCCTGGCGGGCGCTGACCCTGGCGGGGCTCTGCGGCGACGAGCTGCTCGGCACGCTCCAGCAGGTACTGGAGCACGAGCGCCCGGACGACGAGATCTTCGCGACGCTGTGCGCCGTGGACATCGCCCCGGACGGCCGCCGCGCCGGCCTGTGCCTGGCCGGGCACCCCGCGCCCCTGGTCGCCGGCCCGGGCACCCCCGCACGGCTGCTGCCCCACGACAACAACGGTCCGGCCCTCGGCCTGCTGCCGGGCGCTCGCTGGCCGCGCACGCAGGTGGAGCTGGGCGCCGAGTGGAGCCTGATGCTCTACACCGACGGCCTGATCGAGGGACACACCGGCGAGGGCCGGGAGCGGCTCGGCCAGGACGGCATGGTGGAGATGGTCCGCCGCCAGCTCTCCGAGGGGCTGCGGGGGGAGAGGCTGCTGCGGGCGGCCGTCAACGAGGTCCGCGAACTCAACGGCGGCGAACTGGCGGACGACGTGGCAGTGGTCCTGCTGGACCGGACGCCCGAGCGGCCCTGACGCGCTGAACGGCCGGACGCCCTGAGCGGCCCGGGCGGGGGCCGCTCAGGGCGTCCGCCCGGACGTCCCGCTTCCGCCGGCCGCCTGTCATGCACAACCGGTCACGACGGCCGCCGCGTCCCTTCGGGGGCGCCTCAGCGTCCGCCGTTGTACGGGCCGTAGGGGCCGTCGCTGCTGGAGCCGCGGCGGGTGTTGCGCCCGCCGCCCGGCAGACCGCGCAGCGCGGGCCGTACGTCGACCATGTACACGATCGTCGCGATGAGCCCGAGGATCGGCAGGAACGACAGGATGTTGAAGATCAGATTCACCACGAAGGCGAGCCCGAGGATGATCAGCCAGAACGGCTTGGTCTTCTTGTCGGCCGCGCGGTAGGCGTCCTCCCGGCGCGTGGCGGCGTCGATCAACGCGAAGCCGCTGAAAAGGATCAGGGCAGTGCTCAGCAGCCACATGAAGCCTGCGAACCCCTGCATCAGCACAACGTCCACCACCAGACTCGGTTCGTCCTACGCGGCCACCGTACCCGGAAGAACGGGCCGGACACCCCAAGGGTGCCCGGCCCGTGCCGGATCCGTCGCCCTTACTTGGCGGGCGGCGTCGTCTTCTTGGCGGTGGTGCTCTTCTTGGCCGGGGCGGCCTTGCGGGGGGCGGGGGTCCGCTTCGCCTCGGCGGGCTTGTCCTCCGTGCCCCGGGCCGGCCCGGGCTTGTCCGGCTCGACGGCCACGGCGAGTTCCTCCACCTCCTCGGCGATGTCCTCGATGCCGTCGGCGGCCTGTCCGCGCCAGGTGCGCACGGCCTGCTCGCCGCGCTCGGCGACCTTCTCGTAGGTCTCCCGGGCCTTGACGGCGTACTCGGCGGCGACACCGACCGAGCGCAGCGCGAGGTCCTGGGCGGTTTCACCGAGCTTCTTGAAGTCGGCGTCCAGCGAGCCGAAGAGCTCGTTGGCCTTGGCCTGGAGGGTGCCCTGCGTCTCCCTGACGCGGGCGGTCGCCTTCTCCTGGACGGCCTTCGGGTCGGTGTTGCGTACGGCCTCGATGCGGGCGGGGGCCTCGGCGCGCAGCTGCTCCACCAGTACCGGCACCTTCTTGGCCTGCTCGAAGGCCAGGTCGGCGGTGCCCGCGGCGAAGTAGAGCGGGGTGGGGTCGCTGAGGGTCTTACGCAGGTCGTCGGTGATGGCCATGGTGTTGGTCCTCCGGAATGACGTTCGACTGAGGGTTTTGTGGTGGTCCCGCGTCCCGGCCTGCGGTCGCGCGCTCCCGCTCATCCGGCCGTCCGCCGCGGGCCGGCGTCGTCACCGCCGCCGGTCGCCCGGGAGCGGTGCCCGGATATGGAGGCGTCGCCGACGGGGGCGCCGCCCGCCGGTCCGTCCTGGGCCGCCGCCGGGCCGTCCGTGCCGGCGGCGAACCCGTTCTCCTTGCGGAAGGACTCGTAGATCTGGAGCAGCACCTGCTTCTGCCGCTCGTTCAGCGTCGGGTCGGCGAGGAGGGCCGCCCGCGTCGCGTCCTCCCGCCGGAACTCGCCGTCCCGTTCCGCGTCCAGGATCCCGGCGCGCACGTACAGCGTCTCGGCGGAGATCCGCAGCGCCTTGGCGACCTGCTGCAGCACCTCCGCGCTCGGTTTGCGCAGTCCGCGCTCGATCTGGCTCAGGTACGGATTGGACACCCCGGCGGCGTCGGCGAGCTGCCGCAGCGACAACTGCGCGTGGCGCCGTTGCTCGCGCAGGTACTCACCGAGATTGCCGACGTTGAGCGATGCCATGCCTCCACGATGCACCACGCCGCTAACTATTGCAAGCAACCTGCTTGCAAGAGTGCACCTCCCGTGGTGCCGCCCCCGCCGCGCCTACCCACTTTTTTGTGCGTACTGGGCAGCACGCCCCGGCGGACCGAGACTGAGGGGGACGGGCAGGCGCGTCAGGAGGCGGTGGCCTCGCGGGCGCCGACTCCGTCGCCGGCCAGCCTGTCCAGGCGGCGGTGGCCCCAGTCGGAGAGGAGGGAGAGGGCCTCGGCGAGGTCGCGGCCGAACGCGGTCAGGGAGTACTCGGTCTTCAGCGGAAGCACGTCGTACACCCGCCGGTCCACCAGCCCGTCCGCCTCCATCTCGCGCAGCGCCTGGGTCAGCACCTTCTCGGTGAGGCCGGGCACCCGTCGGCGCAGCTCGGCCGGCCGGTGCGGCCCCGACTCCAGCAACCACAGCAGCGTGGTCTTCCACTTGCCCTCGATCACCGCGATCGCGGCGGTCACCCCACAGACGTTCAGGTCCTGACGCCGGTGCGCCACAGCGCGCCCCTTTCATCAGCAATTGTCAGCAATCATTTGTCAGATTACGGGAGTTGAAGTATGTCCGAGCACACCGACCAGTCTGCCGCCGCCGTCACCGTCCTCGGGCTCGGCCCGATGGGCCGGGCCCTGGCCGCCGCCTTCCTCGACGCCGGTCTGCGCACCACCGTGTGGAACCGCACCCCGGGCCGGGAAGGCGACCTCGTCGCGAGGGGCGCGGTCGTGGCGGCGTCGGCCGAGGAGGCGGTCGCCGCCGCCCCGCTGACCGTCGTCTGCGTGGTGAACTACGACGCCTCGGACGCCGTGCTGCGCCAGGACGCCGTGGAGACCGCCCTCAAGGGCCGTACGGTCGTGAACCTGAGCGCCGACACCCCCCAGCGCGCCCGGGACACGGCGGCATGGGCGGACCGGCACGGCATCCGCTACCTGGACGGCGCGATCATGACCCCGGCGCCCACCATCGGCACGGCCGACGCGGTGTTCCTGCACAGCGGCCCCGAGGAGCTGTACGGGGAGCACCGGCCCGTGCTGGCGGCGCTCGGCGGCACCCACACCCACCTCGGTGAGGACCCCGGGCGGGCCGCGGCGTACGACATCGCGCTCCTGGACATCTTCTGGACGGCGATGGCGGGTTACGCGCACGCCCTCGCCGTGGCCCGGGCGGAGGGTGTCACCGGCGGTGAACTGGCCCCCTTCGCCCAGGGCATCGCCGCGATCCTGCCGCCGCTGTTCACCGAGTTCGCGGCCGACACCGACGCGGGCACCTACTCGGGCGAGCTGAACCCGATCACCTCGGCCGCGTCGACGATGGCGCACGTCGTCCACGCCTCCGAGGCGCACGGCATCGACGCGAGCGTGATGCGCGTGATCGAGGGGCAGGCCCGGCGGGTGATCGCGCTCGGCCACGGCACGGACGGGTTCACCCGCGTCGCCGAACTGATCACCGCCCGCCGCTGAACGGCCCCGGGCGGCCTCAGAAGGGCAGGGGCCGCCCGTGCACCACGTCCAGCCGGGACACCGCCCGGGTGAGCACCACGTACAGCCGGTGCAGGCCCCGCCCGCCGGACCCCTCCGCCTCCGCGATCGCCGCCGGTTCGACGGCGACGACGTGGTCGTACTCCAGGCCCTTGACGACGCTCGCCGGGACCACGGCCACCCGGGCGCCGAGTTCCTCCGGCCCCGCCGCCGGGATCCCGGCCGCGTCGAGGGCCTCCCGCAGCCGGCGCACGTCCGCGTCGGCGGCGACGACACCGACCGAGCCGTCCCGGCCGAGAGCGCCCCGTACGGCGTCGACGACCGCGCCGGTCACCTCTCCGGGCGCGGTCGGGCGCATCGTCAACTCGCCGTCGCCGCGCAGGGAACGGGCCTGCGGCACGTCCACGTCCAGCCGCGCCAGCAGCCGGTTGGCCAGGCCGACGACCGCCCGCGGCACCCGGAACCCGGTGGTCAGCGGCACCACGGCCGCGTCCGGCCGGCCCAGGTGCGCGAGGGCCGTCCGCCACGACCGCGCGGCCCACGGCGTGGTCCCCTGGGCCAGGTCGCCGAGGACGGTGAGGGAACCGAACGCGGCCCGGCGGGCGATGGCCCGGCACTCCATCGGGGAGAGGTCCTGGGCCTCGTCGACGACGATGTGGCCGTAGCCCTCGGGGTGTTCGAGGAGTCCGGCGACCTCGTCGATGAGGACCAGGTCGGCGGCGGACCAGCGGGCCGACCTCCACGACCGCGGCGTCCGGGCCGGCCACAGCAGCGCCTTCTGCTCGTCGTCGTCCAGCAGCCCGTCGGCGGCCCGCGCCAGCGCGCCGGGGTCACCGAGCAGGTCCGCGACGACCTCCTCCGGACGCACCCTGGGCCAGACGGAGTCGAGGTACGCGCCGACCGGCCGGGCCCGTTCGATCCGGCGCACCCAGGCGGCCGTACGCGGTCCGCCGCGCCGCTCGGCCCGGTCCTGGACGTACCGCACGATCCGTGCCCGTACCCGCTCGCGCCCCACGGTGTACGGCGGTTCCTCGGCCCGTACGTCCGCCACGATCCGGGCCAGCTCGTCGGCCGGGACCCGCCAGCGGTAGGAGCCGTCCGGTACGGCGAGGGGGTCGGCGGCGTCGGTGGCCACGCGCGCGTACAGGGCGCGGCGCAGCACCTCGGCCGTCCGGGCGTCGTGCTTGACGGCGGCGGCCCGCTCGTCGTCCGTGGCGGTGACCGGGTGCCGGGCGATCTCCTGGGCCAGCGTGGACTGCCGTACGCCGGTCTCGCCGAGGGCGGGCAGCACCTCGGCGATGTAGGACAGGAAGGTGGGGTTGGGGCCGAGGATGAGCAGTCCGCCGCCGCGGATGCGCTGCGGGTGGGTGTAGAGCAGGTAGGCGGCCCGGTGCAGACCCACGGCGGTCTTGCCCGTCCCGGGGGCGCCCTGGACGCAGACCGTGGCGGTGAGGTCCGCGCGGACGAGGTCGTCCTGCTCGGGCTGGATGGTGGCGGCGATGTCCCGCATGGGGCCGACGCGGGGGCGTTGGATCTCCCGGGCGACGATGTCACCGGCCCCGGACTCTCCCCGGCCGAGGTGCTCGTCCTCGAGGCCGGTGAGATCGGCCGAGTCCCCGCGGCTGCCGGGCGCCCACCCGAAACGGCGGCGGACGGCGACGCCGCGCGGGTCGCCGGCGGTGGCCTGGTAGAAGGCGCGGGCCACGGGGGCGCGCCAGTCGACGACGAGGGGTGGGGCGGCGGGGTCCTCGGTGATCCGCAGCCGCCCGATGTGCAGTGCCGGTTCGGCGTCCGCCGGCCGCGGGCGCCGCCCCGCGCGGTCGCCACCGGTGTCCGGTTCGGCGAAGTCCAGCCGCCCGAAGAACAGGGGACCCTCGGGCAGCTCGCCCAGCGCCTTGGCGCGGCTGCGCAGCCGGCGTCCGAGCACCTCGGCGTCGGCTCCGGAGGCGGAGACGTCCTCACCGGTGACGACGTGTTCCCTGGCGCCCTCGACCATGGCGGCGAAGGCGGCGCGGCAGTGCTCGTGGTGGGCGCGTTCCTGGGCGAGGGCGTGCCGGAGGGCGGGGTCGGGTGATGTCATTCCATCGAGCGTACCCGAATATCGTTACTCGGTTACGTTTCTTACTCGGTCACCTCGACCCGGTCACTTCGGCTCGGTCACTTCGGCTCGGTCACTTCGGCTCGGTCGTCTCGCCGGGCGGCGAGCCGTGGCAGCCCCGCCGCCAGCATGGCGAACGCCCGTTCCGCCGCAGCCGACGCCTCCTCCCGCACGTCGGCCACCCGCTCCCCCGCCGAGACGCGCCGCCAGTTCTCCAGCGCGAGGACCCGCTGTACGGCGATGATCTGCCCGGCGGCGAGCCTGGCGTCCAGGTCGCCGCCGAGGGCGTCGGCGAGCGCGGCCTCCGACCGCTCCAGGTGCGTGTGCAGCCGGGCCGTGAGGGCGGGGGTGCCGTAGAGCAGCGCGTGGAAGGCGAGTACGTCGGGACGGTCACTGAGCCCGGTCACCGGGTCGCAGCGCTCCAGCCCCGCCAGGAAGTGCCGGCGCAGCGCCGCGAGCGGGGTCGGCCCCTCCCCCACCACCCGTGCCGCCTCGCCCTCGTGGTCGGCGATGCGGTGCAGGACGAGGTCCTCCTTGGCCGGGAAGTACCGGAAGAGCGTCGGCTTGGACACCTCGGCCGCGGCGGCCACCTCCGCGACGGACACCGCGTCGAACCCCTTCTCCACGAAGAGCCCGATGGCGATGTCCGACAGCAACTGGATGGTCCGCTGCTTCTTGCGCTCACGCAGGCCGGGCTCACTCATGGGGCGAGCCTACGGTCGCGGGCCCGCCCCGGGCGCCGTGCCGGCCCACCGTCAGCAGGAGCGGTGCGAACGACCCGATGACGAGCCGCGCACCGGCCTCGCGCAGCAGCCGCAGCTTGCGCTCGTCGCGCGCGTAGCCCAGGAAGGCGACGCCGGCGCTCCGCGCCGCCCCGAGGTCGTCGGGGGAGTCACCGATCATCAGGGCGGCGGAGGCGGCGGTGCCCGTCCCGTCCATGGCCCGATGGAGGAGGTGCGGGCTGGGCTTGAGGTGGTGGGGGCGGTCGTCGCGTCCGTAGACGTGCGGCCCGAAACACGGCAGCAGGTCACGGCGGGAGAGATAGGCGCTCGCCGCGCGCGGGGAGTTGTTCGTCACGACGGCCGGCCGGACCCCGGCCGCCGACCAGGCACGGATGAGCGGCTCGGTGTAGGCGGTGGGCGTCGCCGTGGTGACGGCCCGGAGTTCCTCCGCGGTGTAGCGCTCCTCCAGCTCGGTCACCAGACCGCTCCCGGGCCGCCGGCGTCCCACGGCCCGCAGGACGGCCTGGGGGTCACCGGCCGCGCGTTCGTCCGCCGACAGAAGGTGTGCCATCCCGCGGTCCGCCAGCCAGCCCACGAGCACGTCGGCGACCGCACTCGCCCGGTGCCGGGCGAAGAGCCGGCAGATCGGACCGTCGAAGTCCCACAGCACCAGCCGCACGTCCCCGACCGTGCGACCGAGCTCGTCGGCCACCCGCTCCGGCTCCGCGGTCGCTGCGGTCACGGTGGTCACAGGTCGAGGCTCAGGTCCGTGCTGATGGTCTCCCACTGGGAATCGAACCACTTGCCCGACTCCTCCACGAACTGCGCGTCATGCTGACTGCCCTGCCTGGTGAAGGAGAACAGGAGGGACTGGGAGCCGAGGGCGTCGAACATCTCCAGCGTCCGGCCCTCCCACTCCTCCTGTCGCCTTTCGACCATGTAGTAGCCGAAGAGCGCCTCCTCCCCGTTGAGCACGTACAGCTTCATCGGCGGGGTGAAGGGCAGTGCGCGGAAGGCGATACGCACGTCCACGCGGCGGGCGTTCCGTATGCCGTGCAGGTTGTGCGCGAGCACGCGGGCCTGCGCGTTGCGCATCTGCAGCCAGCGCTGGTGGACCGGATCGTCCTCCTCGGCCTCCACCAGGACGGGGAAGGCCAACGGGATGTCCCGGGCCGGCAGCAGGACGCGGAACTCGATCGACTCGGGACGGACGCTGCCCTCGTAGATCATGCGGATCGGCTCGCTGAGCGCCAGCACCAGGGTCTCCGACGTGTGACACACGACGTCCACCCGCACGTGCGGCACCGAGAAGGCCTCCGAGAGCCGCGGTCCCAGCGCCGTCATCGTCGGCTGGGGCCCGGCCCGGTTCGGGGTGGGCTCGGCGATGCGGGGCGGACTGCCCTTGCTGATGTTCGTGAGCAGGCCGTGCTCCTGAAGCGCCCGCAGCGCCTGACGGACGACGCCGCGCTCCACACCGAACTCGTCGGCCAGTTCGGCCTGGGTGGGCAGGCGGTCGCCCGCCCTGAGCTCACCCCCGCTGATCCGGTCCCGGAGGATGTCGGCGATCTCCTGCGCCGAGAGCCTTCTGCCGCCGTTCACGGACACGTTCTCCTGAGTCACAACCAAATGCTACAACTCCGACCTACCTCAAGAGAGTTACTTCGACCCTGTTTATAGATGGCAACCAAGAGGAAGAACCTAACCACGAGTTGGTTGCCAACTGGATTCGGTTGGCTGGAAAGCCGCTCCGAAGGGGGAGAAGAGCATGCACGTCCTCAGTCTCGTCGCCGCGGTCTTCGTCGTCGGCTTCGAGCAGATCGTCCAGTGGCGGTACGGGGCCTCCGGCATCGCCGGTCTGCTCCTGCTCACGCTGGGCATCAAGGCCAGGAACCCGGCCGTCAGTTCCGCCGGTGCGGTGGTGCTGGCGCTGCTGGTGGCCAAGCCCGCCCTCTGAGCGCCGCCGGTCACAGGGCGATCAGAGCACTGCTCGGTTCACGCCATCTCTCCTGAGGCTACAGAAAGTTGGCGGAACACCTCCCCAGATGAAGACAAGCAGAGTAAGTTGGTTACCAACTTGAGCAGAGTGGTCGACTCGTCCAAGGGTTGGCCGCCACGGTGACAGGGGGTCCACCATGCCGCTCATCGCCATCGTCATCGCCGCTCTGGCCATCGGCTTCGAGCAGCTCGTGCAGTGGAAGTACGGGCCCATGGGCATCATCGCGTTCGTCGCGCTGTCCATCGGGATCAAGGCGAAGAACACCATGATCGGCGGTGTGGGGGCGGTGATCCTCGTGATGCTGCTCGCCCAGTCCGGCTGAACCGGCGTACTGCTGTCCGGGCCCCCTTCCGGAGGGGAGCCGGGAGCCCGGACAGTCAGTCAGCACCACGCACAACAACCACAACCGCATAGAGGCACCGCAACCACAACTGAACACGCGCTACGGATGCGCACACCCACCGTCACCGGCAGAAGGGAGCCGGCTTCAGAACATGTCCGGGCACCAAGGCCGCCTGGACGTACGCAGCAGGGCGTCGGCCACACGGGCGGCGCCCGCTCGTTCTTCCCGCACCCGGCCGAGCGCCGCCAGCCGGACGGCCGACCCGTCCCCCAGCCACAGCGCCGCCAGCTCGGCCACGTCGAGCACGAGGTGGGCGCTCTCGGTGGTCGGCGCGCAGGACGCCCCGTCCGCTCCCGCCTCCAGCCGCCACCGCCCGCCGGTCAGGCCTCCCCGGTCCACGACCTCCAGCACCAGCGACCCCTGCCCCTCGTACGTCCGCGCCTCCAGCGCCCGTACGACGTCGAGGATCCGCACCCACAGCCAGTCCGCCTGCCTGGTGATCCTGGCCGCGCGCGGGTCCGGCAGGAGGTCCGGGAGCAGGTCGTCGGGGGCCCGCCAGCCGCTCTTCACCTTCGTGATCCAGTCGATCGAGCACAGGTACCGCCACAGGGCGCGCTCGGCGGCCGGGGTCACGGCCAGCAGCCAGTCGACGGTCGCCGTGTTCAGCGGCTGCTTGGCGTCGCCCCAGTGGCCGTCGGACCGGTACGCGGCCATGCCCTCGACCTCGCCGCCCGCCGAGCGGTACACCGCGTAGCAGGGCTCGGTCCACGGGGAGCCGTCCATGCTCAGGACGCCGGTCCTGACCAGCCACCACAGCTCGGCGCGGCTGACCGCGCCCGGCTGGGCCCGGCGCAGCCGGTCGTGCAGCTCGGGGCCCAGCTTGCGGACGTCCTCCCCGTCCACGAGGTCGATCCGGCCGCCGTCCTCCGGCCCCGCCCGGCGCGGGTCGAGACCGGCCCGGGGGACGTCGACCGTCCACTCGGTCATGGTGGTGGCGGGGCCGAAGCCGTACCGGCCGTAGATCGGGTACTCGGCCGCGATCAGCGTCGCGACGACGTCGCCGCGCTCCTTCGCCGCCGCCAGGTCCTGCGCCATCATGCGGGTGAGCAGGCCGCGGCGGCGGTGGGTCGCGGTGACGGTGACGTTGGAGACCGCGTCGGCGGGCACCGGGGCGCCGCCCACGGCGGTGACCTCCTGCGCGAACGAACGGAAGGTCGCCACACAGCGGCCGCCGTCGAAGGCGCCGAGGAGCCTGCCGGGGACGAACTGGTTGCGGCGGGCCTCCAACTGCTCGGCGCCGACGGCGGGCGGCTGCAGGAAGCCGGTGTTCAGGGCGCGGTTCCAGTCGGGGAACTCGGCCTCGGTGATGGGACGTACGTCGATGTCGGTGCGGCGGGTCATGGGCCCACGGTAGGGCGGCGGGCACGTCGGCGTCGCGGACATGTGCCCGCGGGCGTCCGGCTCAGAACGCCGCCCTGATCTCCCCCACCTCGCGCCCGCCGCCCAGCAGGGGCGTACGGCCGATGCGGTCCACCACCGGGCTCTCCACACCCAGCAGCGTCAGCGCGCGGGCCAGGACCGGGCCCAGGGCGCGGGTCGCGCCGTCCTCCACCTTGAAGGCCAGGGCGCGGCCGTCCGGCAGGGCCACCGCCTGGACGGCCTCCGCGCCCATCTTGGACAGGGTGCCGGGCACCTCCCGCATCAGCCAGGTGTCGGCGCGACGCGTGCCGGCCACGTACTCGGGGTGGGCGCGCATCGCGTCGGCCACCCGGCGCTCGGCCGTGCCGGGCTCGGCGCCCACGAAGGCGCGGAAGGCGCGGGCCAGCCCGACCAGGCTGATCGCCATCAGCGGCGCCCCGCACCCGTCCGTGCCGACGGCGGCGACCGGCTCGCCCGCCGCGTCCTCCACAACCCTGTGGATGATCCGCTGGAGCGGGTGGTCCGCGTCGAGGTAGGTCTCCAGCGGCCAGCCGCGCCGCAGGCAGACGGCGAGCATCGCGGTGTGCTTGCCGGAGCAGTTCATGGTGACCCGGTCGGGCACCGCGCCCGACGCCAGGTACGTGTCCCGCTCCTCGGGTTCCAGCGGCAGGTCGGCCGGGCACTGGAGCAGGGCCGGGTCCAGGCCGTGCTCGTCCAGCATCTTGCGGACCAGGTCGCGGTGGAAGGGCTCACCGGAGTGGCTCGCGGCGGCCAGCGCAAGCCGCTCCCCCGTGAGGTCGAGCCCGGCCCGCAGGACGCCCGCCGCCTGCATCGGCTTGTTGGCGGAGCGCGGGAAGACCGGCGCCGTCACCTCCCCCAGCGCCAGCTCCACGGCCCCGTCGGCCCCCAGGACGACCAGGCTGCCCCGGTGCCGCCCCTCGACGAAGCCGGACCGCACGACCTCGGCGAGGACGGGCGGCACGACGGGCGAGAGGGCGGACGTGGGCGCGGACTGGGGCGACTGAGGTTGCTGGGGCTGCTGCGGCGCGGACATCGGCGGTGGCCTTCCGGACGGGAGACCCGCCCGGCGACGCCCGGGGTCACCGGACGGCCCCGGGGACGGCTCAAGAAGCCGCCCCCGGTGTCACACGAGCAGGTCGTCGACTTGTGCTTCCCCTTCACGGTACCGGCGTGCGATCTCCGCGCTGCAGTCGTCGGCCGTGCGCTGGAGCCGCTGCCTGCGCCGGGACACCTGCTGCTCGTACCGCACGAGCCGCCCCATCGCGGTGGTCAGCTCGGCGTCGGTGCGGGCCGTCAGGTCGGACAGCTCCACCTCGCCCAGCATCTCCGCGGCCAGCCGCCGCCCCTCCTCGCTGCGCGGCGTGCCCAGCGTCACGTGCCGGGCGGAGGAACGCTGCCGGGCCGGGGCGTCGGTCAGGATCTCCGACAGCCGCTCGACCACGGACGCCTCCACCACGTCCGCCAGGGACGCCGACCCGCGCCGTGTCAGCTCCGCGCGCAGGATGTCGATCCGCCCCTGCAGCAGCCGCCGTACGTAGCTGAGGTCGGCCTCCTCGCGCTGGGCGTCCCGGCGCAGCGTGCGCAGCTCCGGCAGGTTCAGCGCGGGCAGGTCGTGCTCCGGCGGACCCACGGGCAGCTCGGGGCTGTCCGTGCGCTGCACGGGTGGCCGGGGGGCATCCAGGCCACCCGGACGTGTCAACGGGACAGTCCCAAGCGGCTGCCCCGTACTCGGTGTGCTCATGTGCCTCAACCGTCCCCTCGACCGGCGTCTGGGAGCATCGTGCCACCCCGCGTGGCCGCTATGTGACCGAGTGCCCTTGATCAGCCCCGGATGGGGGGTCAGGTGGAGAAAAAGAAACCCCGTACGGGCCCGCGTTCCGACGCGCTCGGAGCGCACGGCATCATGACGGGATGCGTGCAGTGGTGCAGAGGGTGGACGGCGCGAGCGTCGTCGTGGACGGCGAGACCGTGGGCGCGATCGACGGCGAGGGCCTGTGCGTCCTGGTCGGCGTCACCCACGACGACACCAAGGAGAAGGCGGCGCAGCTGGCCCGCAAGCTCTGGTCGGTGCGGGTGCTGCACGAGGAGAAGTCGTGCAGCGACATCGACGCACCGCTCCTGGTCATCAGCCAGTTCACCCTTTACGGCGACGCCCGCAAGGGCCGCCGTCCCACCTGGAACGCCGCGGCGCCCGGTGATGTCGCCGAACCGCTCGTCGACGAGGTCGTCGCGCAGTTGCGCTCCCTGGGCGCGACCGTGGCGACGGGCCGCTTCGGCGCGCAGATGCGGGTGTCGCTGACCAACGACGGCCCGTTCACGGTCCTGGTGGAGGTCTGAGGCCCACCGGCTCGCCGCCGCCGGGCCTCGTGCCGGGGGCTCCCGCCGGGCCTCGTCCCGGGGGCTCGGCTTCAGGGTTCGACGACCGTCTCCTGCGCGGCCGCCGTGTCCTGAGCCAGCAGCCGGGCGTCCACCGGCACGTTCCGCTTCACCAGGGCGAGGGCGACCGGGCCGAGCTCGTGGTGGCGGACGGACGTGGTGATGAAGCCGATCTTCCGGCCGTCGGGGCCGTCGTCCGCGAGGCGGATCTCCGCGCCGGGTCCCGGCAGGTGGACCTCGCTGCCGTCCAGGTGCAGGAAGACCAGGCGGCGCGGCGGCTTGCCGAGGTTCTGTACGCGGGCGACGGTCTCCTGCCCGCGGTAGCAGCCCTTCTGGAGGTGGACCGCCGTGCCGATCCAGCCCAGCTCGTGCGGGATGGTCCGGTGGTCGGTCTCGAAGCCGACGCGGGGCCGGTGCTGCTCGACGCGCAGCGCCTCGTGGGCGAGGATGCCGGCCGGCGGTCCGGCCTGCGCCGCGAACGCCTCCAGCTCGTCGCGCGGCAGGAAGAGATCACGGCCGTACGGCGTCTCGCGGACGACGGCGCTCTCGGGGGCCTCGGCGATGGAGCCGGCCGGAAGGTGCACGACCGCGATGTCGGCGGTGCGGTCGGCGACCTCGACCCGGTAGAAGAACTTCATCGACTCCAGGTAGGCGAGCAGCGCCTCCTGGCTGCCCGGTTCCACGTGGGCCCAGACACTCGTGCCGTCGTCCACGAGGTACAGGGCGTGTTCGATGTGGCCGTTGGCGGAGAGGATCAGCGCCTCGGTGGCCTGGCCGGTGGGCAGGTCGCTGACGTGCTGGGTGAGCAGCAGGTGCAGCCAGGCCAGCCGGTCGTCGCCGCTGACGGTGACGACGCCCCGGTGCGAGAGGTCGACGAAGCCGGTGCCTTCGGCGAGGGAACGCTGCTCGCGGAACAGGTCGCCGTAGTGGGCGGCGACGCCTTCGTCCACGCCCTCGGCGGGGACGGCGCCGGGCAGGGACAGCAGGGGGCTCTTCATACGCCTAGCCTACGACTCGGTAGTTGAACCCTTCAGGGAGCAGTCCTCGCACCGTCCGAAGATGGCGAAGTGCTTCATGTCCGTGTCGAAGCCGAACCGCTCGCGCAGCTTGGCGGTGAACTCGGCGGCCACCGACAGGTCGGCCTCGATCACGTTGGTGCAGTCCCGGCAGACCAGGTGGATGTGGTGGTGCCGGTCGGCCAGGTGGTAGGTGGGCGCACCGTGTCCCAGGTGGGCGTGGCTGACCAGCCCGAGCTCCTCCAGGAGCTCCAGCGTGCGGTACACGGTGGAAATGTTGACCCCCGACGCCGTCTTCCTCACTTCGCCGAGGATGTCGTCGGGGGTCGCGTGTTCAAGGGTGTCGACGGCTTCGAGCACCAGCTGCCGCTGCGGGGTCAGCCGGTAGCCGCGCTGCCTGAGGTCGCTCTTCCAGTCGGTGCTCACCACACCCAAGAGTCTAGGCCCGGCGGCCCGCGTCATGGTGCGGCGGTGAACGCTCCCGTCAACAACGCTTCGGCCTCGGCGCACCGCCCGGGAGCCGCCCCGGAGCACCGTCGGGGCCGGTACCGCCGACACCGGCATCGGGCCCGTGCCCCGAAGGCCTCTCCATGACTGCTCACCGCACGGAACCACTCACGGGTGACTACTTGAAGAAAGCGATCCCGTCGTCGGGCATGTCGTCCGGCAGGGCCTTGGCCCAGCGCTCGACGTCCTCGGGGGTGACGACCTTCTTCAGGTGCGCGGACATGTAGGGGCGCAGCTCGACCTCGGGGGTCTGCTTCTCGCCGACCCACATCAGGTCGCTCTTGACGTAGCCGTACAGCCGCTTGCCGCCGGTGTAGGGCCGCGAGGCGGCCGTGCGGGCCACCGCGTCCGTCACCAGGTCGATCTGCGGCTTCTGGTCGGCCATCTCGCCGTACCAGATCTCGATGACGCCATCGTCGCGGGTCATCGTGACCTCGACCTTGCGGTTCGCGTCGATGCGCCAGAAGCCGTGCTCCGACTCCAGGGGCCGGACCTTGTTCCCGTCCTGGTCCAGGACCCAGGTGTGGGACTGGTACTCCAGGAAGTCACGGCCGTCGTGGGTGAAGCTGACCTCCTGCCCGAAGTTGCACTTCTCGGCACCGGGGAAGTCGTGCACACCCGCGCCCGCCCAGTCGCCGAGGAGGAAGGCGAGGGGGACGAGGTCCTTGTGCAGGTCGGACGGGATCTCGATCATGAGCGGACTTACTTCCTGGCGTCGGTGATCAGCGCTGGCCCTGGTACAGCTTCTTCACGGTCAGACCGGCGAAGGCGAGGACGCCGACGCAGACCAGGACCAGCAGGGCTTCGAAGAAGATCTCCACGGGGTGCTCCTTGAGCGGGGGGCATACGACAGGGCCGCCCCCAGCTTACGCGGCCCCTCCGGCCGCTTCCCGCCGGACTCCGCCCACGAATGCGGCCCACGCCGGCGCGGTGAAGAGGAGCGCGCCGCGGGAGGGATCCTTGCTGTCCCGGACGGGCACGAGGGAGGGGAGGTCCTGGGCGACCTCGACGCAGTTGCCGCCGTCCTGGTTGCTGTAGCTGCTCCTGCGCCAGTCGGCGGCACGGAGGAGGTCGTCGGAGACCTCGAGGCACTCGCCGCCGTCCTGGTTGCTGTAGCTGCTCCTGCGCCAGGTGATCGTGCTCAGATCGATGGCTCGCATGGCGCTTCCTCCAGCATCCGCTCGATGAACTCCCGCGACCCGCCCGGAGACAGGGCCATATCGCGCACTCGATCGTATCGGAGCTGAAGCTGGTCGACTGCCGTTGTTTCCTGGACCAGTTCACCCGAGTAACCGGTCTCGACCCAGGCGACGATCCGCCCCGCGCCGTGCAGAAACATGGTGTGGGTGTTGGTCAGCGCGTGCAGCCCCGCCGCCCAGGGCACCACCTGGACGCTGATGTTGGGGCGCTCCCCCATCGCGACGAGATGGCGCAATTGCGCATGCCACTCAGCCGTGCTGCGCAGCGAACTGTGCAGCACCGTCTCCGAGAGGATGGCCCGGAACTGCGGGCCGCCCTCGGCCAGCAGCGGCTCGCGGCGGCTCATGCGTGCCGCCACCTGCTTGTCCAGTTCCACGCCCGTCAGCCCGCCCTGGCTGAGCAACTCCGCCGCGTACTCCGGCGTCTGGAGCAGGCCCGGCACGATGCTCGGCGAGTACTGCCACATACTCACCGCCTCGGCCTCCAGGACCATGTACCGCCGGTACCGCTCCTTGAACTGCGTCGGGTCGGCCACTGCCAGTTCCCACAGCGTGAGCAGCATCCCGCCCGTGCCGTAGTACTGGTCCAGCGCCTCCACGATCTCCGGGCCGCCCAGTGTGTGGCCGTTCTCCATCTTTCCGAACTGGGACGCGTCCCACCCCACCGCCTCCGCGACGCCCCGCAGGGACACGCCCCGCCCGTGCCGGAGCAGCCGCAGCTCCTCCGCGAACCGTGCCCTCGGTTCCTGACTGCGACCCGTGATCGCCCTCCGCTGCGGCACCGCACCCCTCCCGGCTGTGGAATGTGTGGAATTTGGAGTGCCCCGTGTGGCACTAGCGGCCGTTCCGGGCTTGGCGACCCCTGGCGTGGGTCATGCTCGTAACTGCCCACCACTACGCAGAGTAGGGCAACTGTCGCATTCCGTACAGACGTTGACGTAAGGGAGCGGACCCGTGAGAACAGAACCGGCCACCTACGAGCCCGGCACCGTGCTCTACGACACCGCCGCCGCCAAAGTCGGTGAGTACCGGGGCCGCAGCGGGGCGCGCGTGCTGCTCCGCCCCCTCGGCGGTGGCCGGGAGTGGGAGGCGGAGCCGGCCGCGCTGCGCCCGGCGACCGACCGCGAGCGCCTCGGGGCGAGCCTGCGCGCCGCGAACGACCGCTCCCTCGCCACGCCCCCGGCCCCCGGCGACCCGGGCAGGCCGCCCGCGCCGGTCTCCGGCTGCGAGGCCTGCGCCTGGCTCGCCGACCGGCGGGAGGCCGCGCGGGCGGTGTTCGACCACAGCGCGGTGACGGACGCGAACGTCCTGCTGCGCCAGCACCAGCGCAAGGAGCACGAGGCGTGACCCACGGCGGCGGACTGCCCTACGAGGAGTGCAGGCGGGCGCAGCGGCTCTCGCCCCGGCGGGAGCGGGCTCCCCTCTCCCCCGGTTTCGCGCTGCCCCCGTTCCACCCGCAGCACCCGCCCAGGACCGCGCCGGAACCCGCACCGGGGCGCCGGGCCCTGCCGTACGTCAGGCTGGACGGTGCCACGGTCAGCGGCCTGCTCACCGTCCTCTGTGTCGCGACGCTGCTGGTGACGATCACCGTCGCCGTCTGACGCCGCCCGTGCGGGCTACGCTTCCGGCATGGCGAAGAAGCTCGTGATCAAGGTGACGGCGGGGGCCGATGCCCCGGAGCGCTGCTCGCAGGCGTTCACCGTGGCGGCGGTGGCCGTGGCCAGCGGGGTCGAGGTGTCCCTGTGGCTGACCGGGGAGTCCTCGTGGTTCGCGGTGCCGGGGCGCGCGGCCGAGTTCGAGCTGCCGCACGCCGCGCCGCTGCCCGACCTGCTCGACTCACTCCTGGCGGGCGGCCGGGTGACGCTGTGCACCCAGTGCGCGGCCCGTCGCGACCTCACCGAGAAGGACGTCATCGAGGGCGTACGCATCGCGGGCGCCCAGGTCTTCGTACAGGAGGCACTGGCCGACGACACCCAGGCGCTCGTCTACTGACCCTGCTGAAAAGCGTGAACAACTGACGGAGAAGTGTCATCGTGACGCTCAGACGAGCGCCACGATGACAGTAGAGGGCGAAATGCTCACGCTTTCGAGGTGGACGGGCCCGCTCGGCACCCGCCCGGTCACGTAGCGACCGTCCGGGCGCCTACGACGGCCGTGAAGCGGAGCCACGCCCCGCGTACTCACCGGCCAGGGCACGGCGCGGCCGCGTCCCGGCTCTCCGGACCTGCTAGGGCCTCGGGCCCTTCCGGCCGTCCAGTTCGTCCCACCACTTGTCGGACTCGGGGTCGCCGGAGGGGTCGTCCCACCAGCGGTCGTCGGGGCCCCGGCGGTTGGCGACCACCGCGGCGAACGGAGGGATGACCATGGCGGCCACGCACATGCCGACGGCTGCCGGGACCGACCAGAGGCGGACGACGCCCCAGGCCAGGACGAACAGCGCGATGCAGACGCCCATCATCACGAAGTAGACACGCCGCCGCCGTGCGTACATACGTCCAGCGTAGGCCCGTCCGCCGGAGCGGACCCGGGCATGCCGAAGGGGCCGCACCCCAGGTGTCCAACCCGGTGGGCGCGGCCCCTCGGACGTTGCGTGGCGTGCCGTCAGACGGCGATCGCGACCTCCGCCAGACCACCCTGCTGGGCGACGACCGTGCGGTCGGCGCTGGCGCCCGGGACGAGCGCCCGTACGGTCCAGGTGCCCTCGGCCGCGTAGAAACGGAACTGGCCCGTCGCGGAGGTGGGGACCTCCGCCGTGAACTCGCCGGTGGAGTCCAGCAGACGGACGTAGCCCGTCACCGGCTCGCCGTCGCGGGTCACCTGGCCCTGGATCGTGGTCTCACCGGGCTTGATCGTCGAGGCGTCGGGGCCGCCGGCCTTCGCTCCGCACATGTCGTACTCCTGAGGGGTTGGGAAAGGTCGGTCGGGTGCTTACTTCGCGGCGCCGAGCTCGATCGGCACGCCGACGAGGGAGCCGTACTCGGTCCAGGAGCCGTCGTAGTTCTTGACGTTCTCCACGCCCAGCAGCTCGTGCAGGACGAACCAGGTCAGGGCCGAGCGCTCACCGATGCGGCAGTAGGCGATGGTGTCCTTCGCCAGGTCGACCTGCTCGTCGGTGTAGAGCTGCTTGAGCTCCTCGTCCGACTTGAAGGTGCCGTCGTCGTTGGCGTTCTTCGACCACGGGATGTTGCGGGCGGACGGCACGTGCCCCGGGCGCTGCGACTGCTCCTGCGGGAGATGGGCCGGGGCGAGCAGCTTGCCGGAGAACTCGTCGGGCGAACGGACGTCGACCAGGTTCTGCGCGCCGATCGCGGCGACCACGTCGTCGCGGAAGGCACGGATGGACGTGTCCTGCGGCTTGGCCTTGTAGTCGGTGGCCGGGCGCTCGGGCACCTCGGTGCCGTCGACCAGCTCGCGGGCGTCCAGCTCCCACTTCTTGCGGCCGCCGTCGAGGAGCTTGACGTTCTCGTGGCCGTACAGCTTGAAGTACCAGTAGGCGTAGGACGCGAACCAGTTGTTGTTGCCGCCGTAGAGGATCACCAGCGTGTCGTTGGCGATGCCCTTCGCGGACAGGAGCTTCTCGAAGCCCTCCTGGTCGATGAAGTCACGGCGCACCGGGTCCTGGAGGTCCTGGGTCCAGTCGATCCGGATCGCGTTCTTGATGTGGTTCTTGTCGTACGCGGACGTGTCCTCGTCCACCTCGACGATCGCGATGTTCGGGTCGTCCAGGTGGTCCTGCAGCCAGTCGGCGTCGACCAGGACGTCGCTGCGGCTCATGTTTTCTCCTCCGGGGCAGTTGCGGCGGGACGTGCGGTGAGAGGGTGTGCGCGCTCATGGCGGAGCGGCGCGCGGGTCCCTGGACAGGGCGGTGAGGGGCACGGACGGCGACGTCGCCGTCCGTTCAGAAGGTGCGACAGAGCATGGCGGCAACGCGGCACAGGTCCACTGCCCGCCGCTTCGTGAGGTCCGCCTGGCGCTTCATAAGGCCCGATCGTAGGGACGGACAGCGGGGCGTGTCACCGGCGTGTTGCATCCTGAGACGGGATCGTCCGGGATGTGGGATCGAAACGCCCGTCCGGGTGCCGCGCGAGGACGTCCGGACCGGTGCGCTCCTCTCGCATCTGCGGTACGGACGGGACCGTCTCGCCTGTCGGACGCCAGGCCCCACGGGGGTGGGCGCGGCGAGCGGGGCGCGGGCGAGCGGCCGGCCGCGCCCGGCCGTCGTCGTCCCTACCCGGCCAGCCGGACGTTCGAACCCTTCACCGTGATCTCGACGCCGTCCTTCGCCGCCTGGACCTTGTCGAGCTTCACGCCGCCCGGCAGTTCGTCGATCGTCTGCTGGAAGTCGGTGATGGCGCGGATCCGCGACTCGGCGAGCTGCTTGCCGCCGACCTCGGGCAGACCGTCGGCGACGACCTCCACGTTGTTGTCCTTGACCGTGACCGTGCTGAGTACGTCGACCGGCTCGGGCACCTCGACGCCGAAGGCCGTGGCCCGGAGCGTCACCTTGATCTTGCCGTTGCCACCGTCGGAGAGGCCGATGACCTTGGCGCTGACGCCGGGCGCGACGTCCGTGGGCTCGGACTTGGCCGCCTTCATCAGCTCGTCGTAGCTGACGGTCGCGCTGCCGGTGGCCGAGGCGGCGGTGGCGGAGCTGAAGTCGCTCGAGAACTCGACGCCCTTCATGGTGGCCCGGAGATCGTCGACGCGGATCTTCTCGGCGCGGTTGGCGGTGGACGCCTCGTAGTCGTCGATGCCGATCTCGACGTCGTCCAGTTCACCGCCGACGACCTGCGTGAGGAAGGGGAAGCCCTTGATGGAGACGTCCGGCGTCGACGCCAGGTTCTCGGTGCTCCGCAGCTTGTCCGCCGCCTCGTCCTCCGCGAAGTTGACCGCGACACGGTCCGCGATCACGAAGAGGCCACCCAGGATCACGACGACGATCAGCAGTATTCGCAGTGCGCGCATGCGGTGTTTCCCCAACCCTGTGCAGTCAAAGACGGCGGTCACCGACGACCGACAACCGTCCAGCGCGAGGGTAACGCGGCTGGGAAGGGCCGCCGCGGTTTTGTCGATCAGCTGTGACAGGGGAGCAGCCGGGGCGGGAGCCCCGGGCGCCGCGACGCGGGCCCGCCGGGGCCCGCCGGGGCCCGCCGGGGTCGTCGGGGCCCGCCGGGGTCGTCGGGGCCCGCCGGGGTCGTCGGGGTCGTCGGGCTGGAGCAGGGCCGGGGGATCGGCCCACGAGACCACCAGGCCCGCCGGGCACCAGGACCTGCCGGGACGCCGACCGTCAGCACACCGAGCCCACCAGACCGGAAGCACCGGGCCACGGGACCGTCGGACCGGGAGCCCGGGGGCCGCCAGGCCACCCGGCCCGCCGAAGCCCCAGCACCTGCCGGAACGCCCGACCGCCACAACACCCCGGCCACCGGGCCGGAACCGGACCACCGGGCCACCGGGCCGGAAGCACCCGGGCCACCGGGGGTCATCGGGCCGGAAGCACCCGGGCCACCGGGGGTCATCGGGCCGGGAGCACAGGGCCGCCAGAACACCGGCCACCGGGCCGGAACCGGGCCGCCGGGCCGGAACCGAGCCGGAAGCACCCGGGCCACCGGGGTCGTCGGGCCGGGAGCACGGGGTCACGAGGCCACCAGGCCCGCCGACCCGCCGAAGCCCCAGCACCTGCCGGAACGCCCGACCGCCACAACACCCCGGCCACCGGGCCGGAACCGGACCACCGGGCCGCCAGGCCACCGGAACCGTCGGACCGGGAGCACGCGGTCACGAGGCCACCAGGCCCGCCGAGACCCCAGCACCTGCCGGAACGCCCGGCCGCCACGACACCCGAGCCACCGGGCCGGAACCGGGCCACCAGGCCGCCGGGCCGCCGGGCCGTCGGGCCGTCGGGCCGTCGGGCCGTCGGGGGGAGCGGAGCCCCCGTTTTGACAGTCGTCGCACGGATTCGGCGGCGAGGCGCCGGACTCAGCCGAGGGTCCGGCCGAGCACGTACACGGCCGGCGCCGCGGCCGCCAGGGGCAGTGCCACACCAGCCGTGAAGTGGACGAACCGGGAGGGGTAGTCGTACGCCGCCACCCGGTGACCGATCAGCGCGCACACCGCCGCGCCCGCGCCCAGCAGTGCCCCCGGCGTCCCGAGCCCCGTCAGCGAACCGACCGCGAGCCCCGTCCCGGCCGCCGCGAGCAGCGCGACGACCACCGACGCCGGTGTCGGCAGCGGCAGGGCGCGGACCACCACGGCGACGGCCACCGCGACCGCCCCGACCGTCACCGCGTCCGTGTCCGCGGCGAGGTACCCGCCCGCGACGACGGCCAGGGCCGCCGCGGCGACGGTCGCCATCAGGCCGTACATCCGCTCGTCGGGGTCGGCGTGCGAGCGCAGTTGCAGGACGAGGGAGAGCAGGACCCACACCCCGAGCGTGCCGAGGATGGCCGCCGGGGAACGGTCCGACGCCAGCAGTGCCGCGTCGGCGGCGAGCGCCCCCGCGAAGCCCAGGGCGATGCCCTGCCGGGCGGGCCACATTCCGTTCAGCCGGAACCAGCCCGCCGAGGTGACGGCCTGGAGGACGACGAGCGGGACGAGGAGCGCGTACGTGCCGAGCGCCGCCGCACCGGCCAGCAGCAGCCCGAGCAGCGCGGTGAGCCCGGCGGGCTGCATCCCCGGGTCGATGATCGGCGAACGCCCCTCCGCACGGGCGCGCTGCGCGTCGGTGATCCGCGTGTTCCCGGCGAGGGTCGCGGGACCGTACTCCGCCGCCTCCGAGGTTTCCGGCGCCTCCGTCGTCTCCGGGACAGGAGAGGGGGCGGCGGAGGCCGTGGGGGCGGGCGCAGCGGGGGTGTACGGCTGCGGCTGCTGATACTGCTGGGGCTGCGGCTGCGGCTGCGGCTGCGGCTGGGACGGGTACGCCGGCTGCGGGTAGCCCCCGGTCGTCGTTCCGTACGGCGCCGGGGCCGGCTGCTGGTACGGCTGAGGGGTCTGCGGGGCCAGTGGCGGCATGTACGCCGTCTCCTCCACCGAGACCGGCGGCTGCGTCTGGGTCTCCCAGGTCTGCCCCTGCCACTGCTGCGTGTACTGGGCGGCGTCCGGGTCCTCGTACCCCTGGTACGCCTGCTGCCCCTGGGGCTGCTGCTGTCCGGTCCATGCCTGGGCGTCGTACCCCTCGTACCCCTCATAGCCCTCGTAGGACTGATACGCCTGGTGCGGCTGATGCGGCTGGTTGGTCATCGCTCACCCTCCTGCGAACGGCGGGAGCACCTCGACCGTGCCGCCCTCGGCCAGCCGTACCGTCTCATGCCCGCGGGTGCCCACGGGGTCGCCGTCGACGAGGAACGAGCAGCGCAGCAGCACGCGCGTGAGCTCGCCGGGGTGGCGTTCGCGCACCGCGCCGAGCGCGTCGGCGAGCGTGGCCGCCTCGTACGGCTCCTCGGCCACCCCCGCCGCGGCCTTCGCGGCGGCCCAGTAGCGCACCGTGACCTTTGCCATCTGGATCCTTCGTCGCCGGTGCCGGTCGGCGTCCGTGCCGCCCGGCAGTGAACACCTCAGGCTAGCCCGCCCGGCTCACGGCCCAGTCGCCGATCCGGCGCAGCAGCTCCTCGCCGGACGCGTGCTCCGCGTGGCCCATGCCGGGCTCCAGCCAGAGTTCGCCGTGGTCACCGGCGGCCTCGGCCAGCATCCGGGGGTGGTCGACGGGAAAGTAGCCGTCCCGGTCGCCGTGCACCACCAGCAGGGGCGTCGGGGCGATCCTCGGTACCGCCTCCACCGGCGACAGCGGCACCGGGTCCCAGTCCCGGTGGTGGATACGGGTGCGCAGGCCGTAGCGGCCCACCAGGCGCCCCGTGGGCCGCATCACCAGCCAGTGCAGCCGGCGCATGGGTGCCGTCCCCCGGTAGTACCAGCGGGCGGGGGCGCTGACCGACACCACGGCGTCCGTGCGGGCCGCGCTGTCACCGCCGTGGAGCGCGGCGTGCCGCAGGACCACCGAGCCGCCCATGGAGAAGCCGACGGTCACCACGCGGGCGTGCCCGAAGCCGCGCGCCCAGGTCACCGCCGCCGCCAGGTCGAGCACCTCCCGGTCACCGACGGTGGACCGTCCGCCGGACGCGCCGTGCCCCCGGAAGGAGAACGTGACCACGGCCCCGTGGCGCGCGAACGCCGCCGCGATCCGCCGCACGTGCGGGCGGTCCGCGTCGCCCGTGAAGCCGTGCGCGACGACGAAGACCAGGTCACAGGCGATGCCGCCGGTGGTGCCGGGCTCGTACACGGCGTCGATCCGGACCCCGTCGGCCGCCCGCAGGAAGGTCCGTGCGGGTGTCCGTGCGGGTGTCCGTGCAGGCGCTCGCCGTGAGGTCTCCCGGGACATCCCCCGGGGGGTCTCGCGATGCGGACGAATGGTGGAACGCGCCACATGACCTGACGGACAGATGCTCATGTCGGCTATTCTGCTGGGCAGAGGACTCGGGCGACGTAGCCCCCGGGTCCTTTCGTGCTTTCGGGAGCGTTGGCGAACGTTCACCTCCCGGACGCACGGCGGGCCCCACGGGCACGGGATCCGCACCCGTACGAAGCAGTGCCGTAAACGTCCTCGCAGGGACCGAGGAGGAACCAGACGTTATGGGCGAGCGAACCGTGCACGACCGTGAGACGACCCGGGCAGGTGGGGCGCGATGAGCTCTCTGCTGCTCCTGACCAACGCCCTCCAGCCGTCGACGGAGGTGCTCCCCGCCCTCGGCCTGCTGCTGCACAACGTCCGCGTGGCCCCCGCGGAGGGCCCCGCCCTGGTCGACACCCCCGGCGCCGACGTGATCCTCGTCGACGGGCGCCGTGACCTGCCCCAGGTCCGCAGCCTGTGTCAGCTGCTGCGCTCCACGGGGCTCGGCTGTCCGCTGATCCTCGTCGTCACCGAGGGCGGCCTCGCCGCCGTCACCGCCGACTGGGGCATCGACGACGTCCTGCTGGACACCGCCGGTCCGGCGGAGGTCGAGGCCCGGCTGCGGCTGGCCATGGGCCGTCAGCAGATCGTCAGCGACGACTCCCCCATGGAGATCCGCAACGGCGACCTGTCGGTGGACGAGGCGACGTACTCCGCGAAGCTCAAGGGCCGGGTCCTGGACCTGACCTTCAAGGAGTTCGAGCTGCTGAAGTACCTCGCCCAGCACCCGGGCCGGGTCTTCACCCGCGCCCAGCTGCTCCAGGAGGTGTGGGGCTACGACTACTTCGGCGGCACCCGCACCGTCGACGTGCACGTACGGCGGCTGCGCGCCAAGCTCGGCCCCGAGCACGAGTCGCTGATCGGCACCGTCCGCAACGTCGGCTACCGCTTCGTCACGCCGGAGAAGCCCGAGAAGCCCGGGAAGGCGGAAAAGACGGAGAAGGCGGACAGGACGGACAGGGCGGAGAGGGCGGGGCGCCCGGGGGAGGACGCCACGGTGAAGAGCGAGGCCGGGGCGGCGGCGCCGGGCACCGCGGAAGCGACCTCGGCCAAGGTCTGATACGCCCTGCCCAGAGCGGGTCCATCCGCGTAGACTCCGCGCGTGGCCAAGGTGACTCGGGACGATGTGGCGCGGCTGGCGGGGACTTCCACCGCCGTCGTCAGCTATGTCATCAACAACGGACCCCGGCCGGTCGCCCCGGCCACGCGCGAGCGTGTCCTCGCCGCGATCAAGGAGCTGGGGTACCGGCCGGACCGGGTCGCCCAGGCCATGGCGTCGCGGCGCACGGACCTCATAGGACTGATCATCCCGGACGCCCGCCAGCCCTTCTTCGGGGAGATGGCCCACGCCGTCGAACAGGCCGCGTCCGAGCGCGGGAAGATGGTCCTCGTCGGCAACACCGACTACGTCGCCGAGCGCGAGGTCCACTACCTGCGCGCCTTCCTCGGCATGCGGGTCTCCGGCCTGATCCTGGTCAGCCACGCCCTGAGCGACCTGGCCGCCGCCGAGATCGACGCCTGGGACGCCCGGGTCGTCCTGCTGCACGAGCGCCCCGAGGCCATCGACGACGTCGCCGTCGTCACCGACGACCTGGGCGGCGCCCAGCTCGCCGTGCGCCACCTGCTGGAGCACGGGTACGAGTACGTCGCCTGCATGGGCGGCACCGCCGAGACACCGTCCGTCGGCGACCCGGTCTCCGACCACGTCGAGGGCTGGCGGCGCGCGATGAAGGAGGCCGGGCTCTCCACCGAGGGCCGGCTCTTCGAGGCGCCGTACAACCGCTACGACGCGTACCGCGTGGCGCTGGAGCTCCTCGCCGGGCCCCGGCGACCGCCCGCGGTCTTCTGCTCCACCGACGACCAGGCGCTCGGCCTGCTGCGCGCGGCCCGCGAACTGCGCATCGACGTGCCCGGCGAGCTGGCGGTGGCCGGCTTCGACGACATCAAGGAGGCGGACCTGGCGGACCCGCCGCTGACGACGGTCGCCTCCGACCGGTCGGCCATGGCGCGGTCCGCCGTGGACCTGGTCCTCGACGACGGTCTGCGGGTGGCGGGCTCACGACGGGAGCGGCTGAAGGTGTTCCCGTCGCGGCTGGTGGTACGGCAGTCCTGCGGCTGCGAGTAGCCTCCGGCGGCCGGCCGGGTCCACTCGGCAGAGTTCCGTGCCCCGCCTGTCTCTGCGCCCGCCCTGGCTCTTTACATCGGGCATACGAGGTTCTGCCGGGCTTCTCAGACAGCCCTCAGGGTGCTCTCATACGGGAGCGGGAGGCTCATGAACATGACCGAGAGCCTCCGCCGCAGCGGCGAGTACGAGCACGCGCAAGAGAACCCGTACGCCGACCCGTACCGGGGAACCCAGCAGCACGCCTCCTCTCCCGTCGACCCCGCGTGGCCGCCCCCGCCCGCGCAGCCGCCCACGGCGTCCACGCAGCCCGGGCACCCCGAACAGCCGGTGCAGCCGGTGCAGCCGGTGCAGCCGCACGGGAAGCGGTCGGCTCGTCGCGGCCCGGTCGGCCTGCTCGCGGCCGTGGCGATCGTCGCGGCGGCCGTCAGCGGCGGCACCGCGTACGGCATCCAGGAGCTGACCGGCAGCGACACCGTCGCCTCCAGCGCCACCAGCACCACCGTGGTGCCGTCCAGCCAGAGGGGCACGGTCGCCGGGGTCGCCCAGGCCGTCAGCCCGAGCATCGTGGAGATCAACGCGACCTCGAACGCCGGTTCCTCCACCGGTTCCGGTGTGATCATCACCGGCGACGGCGAGATCATCACCAACAACCACGTCGTGTCCGGCGCCTCGTCCGTCAAGGTGACGACGAACGACGGCAAGCAGTACACCGCGCAGGTCGTCGGCACCGACAGCAGCAAGGACCTCGCGCTGATCAAGCTGGAGAACGCCTCCGGGCTGAAGGCCGCCACGCTCGGCGACTCGGCCGGCGTCCGGGTGGGCGACCAGGTCGTGGCGATCGGCTCTCCGGAGGGCCTGACCGGCACCGTGACCAGCGGCATCGTCTCGGCCCTGAACCGTGACGTGACCGTCTCGACGGACGAGGACCAGCAGCAGCGGCAGCAGCGCCAGGGCGGTGGCTGGCCGTTCGAGTTCGGTGGCCAGGAGTTCAACGGCGACACCGGCTCGTCGACGACGACGTACAAGGCGATCCAGACCGACGCCTCCCTCAATCCGGGCAACTCCGGTGGCGCGCTGATCGACATGAACGGAAACATCGTGGGCATCAACTCCGCGATGTACTCGGCGACCGAGTCCTCCGCCGCCGCGGGCAGCGTCGGCCTCGGGTTCGCCATCCCGGTCAACACCGTCAAGGCCGACCTGTCGGCACTGCGGGCGGGCGCCGACGGCTGAGCGGCACGAGAACGTGCGACGCTGAAGGCGTTGACAGCCGTGCCCACCGCGTCCATCGCGTCGACCACGGCCACCGCGTCCGCCCGCATCCACCGCATCCACCCGCTCCGCCCGCATCCACCGCATCCACCCGCTCCGCCCGCATCCACCGCATCCACCCGCTCCACCCGCATCCACCGCATCGACCGCATCCGAGGAACCCGAGCCCATGAGCCCCGCAGAAGGCGACCGCGACCGTGACGTCCAGCGCATCCTGATCGTCGACGACGAACCCGCGGTGCGCGAAGCCCTCCAGCGCAGCCTCGCCTTCGAGGGGTACGACACCGAGGTCGCTGTCGACGGCGCCGACGCCCTGGAGAAGGCGGCGGCGTACCGGCCCGACCTGGTCGTCCTCGACATCCAGATGCCCCGCATGGACGGCCTGACCGCCGCCCGGCGGATCCGCGGCGCGGGCGACACGACCCCGATCCTGATGCTGACGGCCCGCGACACGGTCGGCGACCGGGTGACCGGCCTGGACGCCGGCGCCGACGACTACCTGGTCAAACCCTTCGAGCTGGACGAGCTGTTCGCCCGCATCCGCGCGCTGCTGCGCCGCAGCTCCTACGCGGCGGCGGTCGAGGCCACCACCGAGGACGACGACTCCCTCACCTTCGCCGACCTGACCATGGACCTGGCGACACGGGAGGTCGTCCGGGGCGGGCGGCGCGTGGAACTGACCCGCACGGAGTTCACGCTGCTGGAGATGTTCATGGCGCACCCGCGCCAGGTCCTCACGCGGGAGCAGATCCTGAAGGCGGTCTGGGGCTTCGACTTCGAGCCGTCGTCCAACTCCCTCGACGTGTACGTCATGTACCTGCGCCGCAAGACCGAGGCGGGCGGCGAACCGCGCCTCGTGCACACGGTGCGCGGCGTCGGCTACGTCCTGCGGCAGGGCGGCGCGGAGTGAGAGGACTGGTCCGCCGGTTCCGTGCGCTGCCCATCCGGGCCCGGCTGTCGTTGCTGGTTGCGTCGGCGGTGGCATTCGCGGTGGCGGCGGCGGCAGTGGCGTGCTGGTTCGTGGTGAAGAGCGTGCTGGTGAGCTCGCTGGACGAGGCCCTGAAGGCGAACCGCATGGACGGGCAGCAGGTGAGCCAGTACGTCAACCTGCGCACCGGCCTGTGCGCGCACGACCCCGTCACGCACGAACAGAACCCCTTCGGCTCGTCCGTACAGCTCGTGGACCGGGCGGGTGGGAGCTGCCTCATCATCGGCACGGAGGAGGTCCCGCTCACCGGCACCGACCACGCCGTGGCCGAGGGCTCGTCCTCCGACGCGCTGCACAACGCGACCGGGTCCGACGGCACCCCGTACCGCGTCTTCACCTACACCGTCCCCGGCCTGCCGGACGTCGCCGTCTCCGCCGCGCGACCTCTGAGCGAGGTGAACAGCTCCCTCAGCAACCTCGCCCTGGTGCTCCTCTTCGTCGCGGGTGCGGGAGTCGTGGGCGCCGGTGTCGCCGGGCTCTGGGTGGCCCGGGCCGGTCTGCGGCCCATGGACGAACTGACCCGGGCCGTCGAACACGTCGCCCGCACCGAGGACCTGGCCGTCCGCATCCCCGTGGAGGACGACAGCGACGACGAGATCGCCCGCCTCTCCCGCTCCTTCAACAGCATGACCTCGTCCCTGGCCAGCTCCCGCGACCTGCAGCAGCAGCTCATCGCCGACGCGGGCCACGAGTTGCGCACCCCCCTCACCTCCCTCCGCACCAACATCGAACTCCTCGGCCGCAGCGAGGAGACCGGCCGCCCCATCCCGGAGGCGGACCGCAAGGCGCTGCTCGCCTCGGTGAAGGCGCAGATGTCGGAACTGGCGGCGCTGATCGGCGACCTCCAGGAACTCTCCCGCCCCGACACCGGCCAGCACGCGGGCCGTACCCGGATCCTCCCCTGGCACGACGTCGTCGAGTCGGCCCTGCGCCGCGCCCGCCTGCGCGGCCCGGAGCTGACGATCACGGCGGACGTACAGCCCTGGTACGTACGGGCCGAACCGGCCGCCCTGGAACGCGCGGTCGTCAACATCCTGGACAACGCGGTGAAGTTCAGCCCGGAGTCCGGCATCGTCGAGGTACGCCTGGCCGACGGCGTCCTCACCGTCCGCGACCACGGCCCCGGCGTCCCGGCCGACGAACTCCCCCACGTCTTCGACCGCTTCTGGCGCTCGCCGAGCGCACGCGCCCTGCCCGGCTCCGGTCTGGGCCTGTCGATCGTGGCGCGGACGGTGCAGCAGGCGGGCGGCGAGGTGACCCTGACACCGGCGGAGGGAGGCGGCACGACCGCCACGATCCGCCTGCCGGGGGCGCCCACACCCCCTCCCGAGGTGCCGTAGGGCGGAAAGGTCCTGGCCAGCGGCAACCTTTCGATGCCGGGCGGCGACTGAGCGGCGGACATCCCCCCACGTGGAAAGGACCGCCGTATGAGTGAGCACCGCAGCAAGCCCCGTCACCGCAAGGGCAGGAAAGCCCTGGCCATCGGGTTCCCCCTCGCCCTGACCGCCACCGGCACCCTGGTCTACGGAACGGACCTCGGCGTCTTCGGCTCCGGCGCCCAGGAGGCGTCCGCCACGACCGCCGCGCCCGCCTGGGCGACCGCGACCGCCGACGGTTTCGCCTCCGTCAACGCCCTCGGCCAGAACGGCACGTACGGCGGCCGGGACGGCAAGACGGTGACCGTGCGCACGCAGGCGGAGCTGGAGAAGTACGCGACGGCCGCCGAGCCGTACGTCATCGTGGTCGCCGGGACGATCGACATGGCCCCGGTCGGCAAGGAGATCAAGGTCGCCTCGGACAAGACGATCGTCGGCTCCGGCACCTCGGGCCAGATAGCGGGCGGCGGCTTCTTCCTCGGCCCCGGCGTCCACAACGTGATCATCCGCAACCTCACGATCCGGGACTCGTACCAGGGCGTCTGGAACGACAAGGAGCACGACTTCGACGCGATCCAGATGGACGGCGCCCACCACGTCTGGATCGACCACAACGACCTGCGGCACATGGCGGACGGCCTGATCGACGTCCGCAAGGACAGCACGAACGTCACGGTCTCCTGGAACAAGCTGAGCAACAACAACAAGACCTTCGGCATCGGCTGGACGAAGAACGTCACCACGGACATCACGGTCCACCACAACTGGTTCCGCGAGACCGAGCAGCGCAACCCGTCCACCGACAACGCCGCCCACGCGCACCTCTACAACAACTACCTGGAGGACGCCCCCGGCACGGACATCACGTCCGCCTACGGCAACTACGCCCGCGGCAGGACGAGGATGGTCCTGGAGAACAGCTACTTCCAGGGCGTGCGGAACCCCGTCACCAGGGACAGCACCGCGGCCCTGGTCCAGCGCGGCAGCGTCTTCACCGGCACGTCCGGCCGCAACGAGAGCGGTGGTGGCACGGCCTTCGACCCGAAGAAGTACTACGCCTACACGCTCGACAGGGCGGCGGACGTGCCGTCCCTGCTCAGGTCGGGCACGGGCCCGCGCGGCTCGATCGGCACGAAGCCGGCCGCCGCCAAGGCGGCGACGACCCTCACGGTCGCCCGGGACGGCAGCGGCCAGTACCGGACCGTGCAGGCGGCCGTGAACGCCGTACCCGCGAACAACCCGGCCCGGGTGGTCATCGAGGTCAAGCCGGGAACGTACCGCGAGACGGTCAGGATCCCCTCCAACAAGCCGCACGTCACCCTCCGGGGCACCGGTGGCAGCCGCAAGGACACGGTGATCGTGTACGGCAACGCCGCCGGGACGCCCAAGCCGGACGGCTCCGGGACCTACGGCACCGCGGGCAGCGCCACGGTCGCCGTCGAGGCCGACGACTTCCAGGCGCGCAACCTGACGATCTCGAACGACTTCGACGAGAAGGCGAACCAGTCCCTGTCCGCCCACCAGGCGGTGGCCCTGCGCACGGCGGCCGACAAGGTCTTCCTGGACGGCGTGATCGTCACGGGCGACCAGGACACGCTGCTCCTGGACACGGCGTCGAAGGACAAGCCCGGCCGCGTCCGCGTGACCAACTCCTACGTCGTCGGCAACGTCGACTTCATCTTCGGCCGGGCGACGGCCGTGATCGACCGGTCGGTCATCACCCTGAAGAAGCGCTGGAACGGCACCTCGGGCGGCTATGTCACCGCCCCGAGCACCCCCGCCGGCCGCAAGGGCATCCTCATCGCCGCCTCCACGGTCAACGGCGACGTCGCCGACCGGAGCTTCCACCTCGGCCGTCCCTGGCACGCGGGCGGCGACGCCTCCCTCGACCCCCAGACCACGGTCCGCGACACCACCCTCAGCGCCGCGGTCAAGTCCGCCCCGTGGAGCGACATGAGCGGCTTCTCCTGGAAGGACGACCGCTTCGCCGAGTACCGCAACACGGGCCCCGGCGCGGGCCCCGCGAGCTCCGACCGCCCCCACCTGACCGACGCCCAGGCGGCGGACCAGCAGATCGGGGACTGGCTGGGCGGCTGGGTGCCTACCGCGTCGTAGCGGACCGCGCGGCGCTCCCCCGTTCCGCCGAGCGCAGTGCCGCAACGGGCATGCGCTCCAGGACCTTGTGGGCCAGTCGACGCACGCCGGCCTGGCGGACGGGCCCCGTGCCGACGCCCCACCGGTGGCGCGGCGCGGCCTCGGCAGCACGGCCGAGGCCGCGGGCGTCGGCCCGCCGGGGGTGGCCGCGGTGCGCCGAGGTCACATCACTGTCCTCAGGGACGCGATGAGGCCCGGGCGCGTACAGGATGTACACGCCCGGGCCCCGAGGCGGAAACGCCGGCGGTCGGCTACCGCACGACCGTGATCCGGTCCGCCGTCGGCGGGGTGATCGGGTCGGTCGCCGAGGAGTGGGCCGTCAGGTACTGCTCCAGTGCCGTCAGGTCGTCCGCGCCGACGAGTTCGTTCGTGCCCTCGCCCAGGGTGGGGAAGCCGTCGCCGCCGCCCGCGAGGAAGCCGTTCGAGGCGACGCGGTACGTGGCGGCCGGGTCGATCGCCGAGCCGTTCAGGCGGATGGAGTCCGTGACGACACGGTCGGCGCCCGTCTTCGTCAGGTCCAGGGTGTAGGTCAGGCCGGACGAGACCTGGAGGATCTTCGGGGCCGACGCGTTCGGGCCGCTCACCTGCTCCTTGAGGACCTGGATCAGCTGGGCGCCCGTGTAGTCCTTGAGGTTCACCGTGTTGGCGAAGGGCTGGACCGCGAAGCCCTCGGCGTACGTCACCACGCCGTCGCCCTCGTTCCCCGTGGCCGCGTACGTGAGCGGCGCGCGGATGCCGCCCGGGTTCATCAGGGCGAGGTCGGTCTCCGGGTCCTGGGACTTCCCGTAGGCCAGTTGCGCGTCGGCGATCAGGTCGCCCAGCGGGGACTCGGTGCCGTCGCGGGGGATGTCGCCGGAGATGTAGCCGACGGGGCGGCTGCCGATCGGGGCGGCGAGGGTGCTCCACTTGTCGAGCAGCCGGGTCATGTCCGGCGCCTTCGGTACGTCCCGTGTCACCACGTGGTTCGCCGACTTCACGGCCGTACGGGCTATGTCACCCGTGCGGCGGTCGTAGGTCAGCGTCGTGTCCGTGTAGAGGCGGCCGAAGGACGCGGCCGACGTGACCATGCGGGGCTTGCCCGCCGGGTCCGGGATCGTGCAGACGTACGCCGCGTGGGTGTGGCCGGTGACCAGCGCGTCGACCTGCGGGGTGACGTTCTCGGCGATGTCGGCGATCGGGCCGGAGATGCCGTCGCCGGCGCCCGGGGAGTCGCAGTCGTAGTTGTAGGAGGACGATGCCGGAAAGCCGCCCTCGTGGACGAGGGCCACGATCGACTTCACGCCCTGGCGCTGGAGCTCCTTGGCGTACGTGTTGATCGTCTCGACCTCGTCCTTGAAGGACAGGCCCTTCACGCCCTCGGCCGACACGACGTCCGGGGTGCCCTCCAGGGTCACGCCGATGAAGCCGACCTTGACGCCCTTCTGCTTCCACACCCAGTACGGCTTCAGGACGGGCTTCTTCGTCTTCTCGTCGAGGACGTTCGCCGCCAGGTACGGGAAGTCGGCGCCCTCGAACTCCTCCTCCGTGTAGCAGCCCTCGGTGGGGTGGCAGCCGCCGTTCTGGAGGCGGCCGAGCTCGGTCGCGCCCTCGTCGAACTCGTGGTTGCCGACGCTCGTCACGTCCAGGTCGAGCTTGTTCAGCGCCTCGATGGTCGGCTCGTCGTGGAAGAGGCCGGAGAGGAGGGGTGACGCGCCGACCATGTCGCCGCCGGCGGCGGTGATGGAGTAACGGTGGCCCTTGCGGGCCTCACGCAGGTGGGTGGCGAGGTACTCGACGCCGCCCGCGTCGACCGTCCTCGTCGTGCCGTCCGGCTGGAGTTCGGTGACCCGGCCGGAGGAACCGGCCGGCGGTTCCAGGTTGCCGTGCAGGTCGTTGAAGGACAGGAGCTGGACGTCCTGGTAGCGGCCGGAGCGGTGGTCGGGCTCGTGGCCCCCGTGGCCCCGGCCGCTCTCGCCCGCGCTGGCCGTCGCCGGCAGCGCCGCCGCGGCGAGCGCCCCGGCGGTGAGGACGGTGGCGGCGACGGCGAGGAGACGGTTCGTACGACGTCTGCGGCGCGGTTGGTGCGACGGTGCGGTGAGTGGCATGCGCCCCCCTGTGGTGTGCGTGACGCGAGCCGCTGAGGAGACGGCTCGTCGGCGCAGCAGCCTAGAGTCAACGCGCGTAGCGCGACAGGGGGTTCCGGGTTACATCCTGGTTTAGCTTGTGGCCCGGCCTTCTCCTTGGGATGCCGCCGCTTTGCCGCGCCCGCCCCTTACCCTCGTACGCATGACCAGCGACGACACCGTACGGCCCGGCCGCCCCCGCTCGATCGAGACCCTCGCCGAACTCACCCCGGAGCAGACCGACGCCGTCCTCGCCCTGCTCGCCGAGGCCGCCCGGAACGACGGGCAGCAGGCCGTGTCCGAGCAGGGACGGCTGCAACTGCGCGGCGCCGCACGGGAGGGCATCGCGCACCTGCTGCTCACCGTGAACGGCAGCGAACTCGTCGGCTACGCCCAGCTGGAGGACACCGACCCGGTGGAGCCGCCGGCCGCCGAACTGGTCGTCCACCCCTCGCACCGGGGGCAGGGGCACGGGCGGGCGCTGGGCTCCGCGCTGCTCGCCGCCTCCGGCAAGCGGCTGCGGATCTGGGCGCACGGCGGCCACTCCGCCGCCCGGCACCTCGCGCAGGTGCTCGGGCTCACCCTCTTCCGCGAACTGCGTCAGATGCGGCGCCCCTTGGCCGACCTGGAACTGAGCGACCCGCGCCTGCCGGAGGGCGTGACCGTGCGCACCTTCGTCCCCGGGCAGGACGACGCGGCCTGGCTCGCGGTGAACGCCGCCGCCTTCGCCCACCATCCCGAGCAGGGCGCCCTCACCCAGCGGGACCTCGACGACCGCAAGGCCGAGGCGTGGTTCGACCCGGCGGGGTTCTTCCTGGCCGAGCGGGGCGGCGAACTGGTCGGCTTCCACTGGACCAAGGTGCACGCGGCCGAGCGGCTGGGTGAGGTGTACGTCCTCGGCATCCGCCCCGACGCCCAGGGCGGTGGCCTGGGCAAGGCCCTGACCACCATCGGCCTGCGCCACCTGGCGGGGCTGGGACTGCCCACGGCCATGCTGTACGTCGACGCCGACAACGAGGCCGCGGTGTCCGTCTACGAGCGCCTGGGCTTCGTCACGCACGAGACGGACCTGATGTACCGCACGGAGACGTGACGCCCCGCGACAGACACCGCACGGGCACGTGAGGTCCACGCGCCGCACCGGCCAGGTGGAGCCCCACGCGCCGCACCGGCCGGATGGCGCGCGTGCCGCACCCGTCAGGTGGCCCCACGCGCCCGCCGCGCCCCACGCTTCCGCCGTCGCTGCCGCCGTCGCCCCAACGGCTCCGGCCCGCACACCCCCCACACCACGACCACCGCCGCCAGCAGCACCGCCCACCGGTCGTGGGCCACCGGCCACCGCGGGTCGTCGGGCGGCACGAACAGCGCCCAGCCGTCCGGTGCCAGCAGGGGCGCGAGGACGGCCGTCAGCAGCAGTGCCGCCACGACGACCGGTCCCGGACGCACCTCGTCCGTCAGCCGTACCGCCGCCGCGGCGCCGGCGAGCGCCAGGACGCCCAGCACCGCGGCCTCCAGCGTGATGTCACCGGCCGGGGGCCGGGACGCCGCGGGGGCGAGCAGCAGCACGGCCGTCCACCACAGCGCGACGAACGGTGCGACCAGCCCCACCCGCAGCGCCTGCCGCAGCGGGCGCCCGGTCGGGACGGGAGTGGTGAGGTGCCGGGCCGGGTCGTCCAGCAGGAAGGCCAGCCCGAGCGCGCCGATCAGGGCGATGCCCCGCAGGATGACGAGCGTCTGCCAGCGGGCCGGCTCCGCGTCCATGAGCCCCGGGGCGGCGGCGAGCAGCAGCCCGAGGGCGCCGGCCGCGCCCAGGGTCCGCCACGGCAGCGTGCGCCACACCGGGCCGACCAGGGCCGGCGTCACTCCTCGCACGAGTCCGCCTTGTCCGGCCCGGCCACGCCCAGCAGTTCGGCGGCGCGGGCGGTGGTGACGCCCGGCGAGGTCAGCTCGTCCCAGTGCGCCTTCACCCGGTCCCCGACCCCGGGCCGCGGCTTCTCGAGCAGGCGCCGTACGACGTCCGTCTGCCCCTCCGTCATGGTCAGCGGGTTGGTCGGCGACAGGACGATCGCCGCCCCCTCCACGCTGTCGTCGAGACGGACCCGGCGCAGGGCGTTCACCGGGTCGTCCTGCCAGCTCAGGGAGAGCCACATGAGGGTGACCATCCGCCCGTCGCAGATCTCACCCCCGGCCTCCTCGGTGCCCGCGACCAGCACGGCGGCGACGGCGCTGGAGAACTCCGGGACCCGGTTGCCGCCCCAGGCGGTGCCCACGGTCACCTGGTGCGCCTCGGTCAGCGACGGGATCGCGGCGTCGCTCTCCAGCCCGTACCGGGCGTCGATCCGCTGGCGTACGACGAGCGGCCGGTCGTGCGCGGAGCCGCCCGCGCGGGACTGGACACGGTCGACGACCTCGGCCCACGTACCGACGCGGGGCACCCACTCGGGGAAGGCGCAGTACGTCGACCGCCCGCGCTCCACGCACGTCTGCTCCGGCCGTACCGAGGCACGCTCACGGGCCGCGGTCAGCTCCGGTGACGGCGCCACGCCCCTGGCCTGCAGCACACCGCCCGTCACCGCCAGCGCGAGGGTCAGGACGACACCCGCCCGGACGGCCAGGTTCCGTCCGCCGGCGAGGAGCACCGCGAGGAAGGCCGCGCACAGGGCGACGCCCGTCAGGTACAGGGCGTGCCAGGCGGCGGGCCGGCCCAGCAGCTCGGAGGGGAGGGTGTCCGCGCTGCCCCCGGCGACGGCCGGTGCCAGCCACGACGTACCGTCCATGCCGCTCGGCCCCGTGCCGAGCGCGAAGGCGAACAGCAGGAGGACCATCGTCAGCGGCGCGGCGAGCCCCGACCGCGCCACCCGGGCCAGCAGCACCCCGAGCGTTCCGAACAGCAGGACCGTCAGCGGTCCCACGACCAGCTCGGCCGGCGAGCCGTGCCCGACCGCCCCCGGTTTGAACGCCTCCCAGGTGAACTGCCCGGCCACACAGACCGCGGTGAGCAGGGCGGCCGGCACGACGGACAGCGCGTGGGCCACCGTACGGCGCCAGGGCTGGACGACCTGCACCGCGAAGTGCGCCTCGGTGCCGTGCCGCTCGGAGCGCAGGACGGCGAAGTTGGCGTAGAGCAGGACGGCGAGCCCGACGAGCATCGGCATGCTCTGGGTGGCGCGGTCGGCGTCCTGGAGGGCGGGGTAGCCGTCCGCGGAGTCGAGGGTGCGCCACACGATCCAGGCGACGTACGCGAGGAAGGCCAGGAGGACGGGGACGCTCGTCAGCAGCCGGCGTGCCTCGAACCGGGCCAGGGCGAGCACGGCCCGTACGCCGCCACCGCGGGCCCCGGTGTCCGCGACGGGGGGATCCGTCACCAGCACGGCACTCACGCGGCCACCTCCGGGACGGCACCGTCGAGGGCGAGCAGGTAGCCGTCCTCCAACGTGGGTTCGACCAGGTCCGCTCCCGCGGGCGGATCACCGACGTTCCGGAAGGAACCGGTCCCCGTACGCCACCCCGCCTTCGCGCCCGCGTCCCGCTCCGTACTGCTCCACACGCGTCCGGCGGCCCGCGCGGTCAGCTCGGCCGGGGTGCCGTCGAACCGCACCGTCCCGGCGGCCATGACGACCACGCGGTGGCAGAGCATCGCGACGTCCTCGGTCTGGTGGGTGGAGAGCAGCACGGTGCGCCCCTCCCCGGCCCCGGCGATCAGTTCCCGGAACCGCATCCGCTGCTCCGGGTCGAGCCCGACGGTCGGTTCGTCGAGCACCAGGAACCCGGGGTCACCGACCAGGGCGGCCGCGAGCGCGACCCGCTGCCGCATGCCGCCGGACAGCTTCTTGATCTTCCGTCCGCGTACGTCGCCCAGGTTCACCTCCTCCAGCACCCGCCGCACCTCGCGGTGGCGGGCGCCCCGGTCCGTCAGTTCCTTCAGGATCGCGACGTAGTCGACGAACTCGAAGGCGGTGAAGTCCGGGTGGAAGCCGGGCGTCTGCGGCAGGTACCCGAGCCGCCGCCGTACCTCCTGCCGTCCGCGCGCGGTCCCCGGATCGTGCCCGAGCACGGTGAAGGAGCCCCGGTCGGCGGGCACGGCGGTGGCGAGCACCCTGAGGAGCGTGGTCTTCCCGGCCCCGTTGGGCCCGAGCAGCCCCGTGACGCCCGGGGTCAGCCGCAGCGACACGTCGTCGAGGGCGCGGGTGCGGCCGTGGTGGAGGCTGAGCCCTGAGGCGGAGACGGTGGGATTCATACGGCACTCCCGTACAGGAAGAAGAGGGGAAGCGGGGAAGAGGAAGGACTCACGCGGCACCGCGCGCGGAGACGTCGAACCGGTCACGGACCAGGAAGAGCAGCCCGGCCCCCAGGAGGGCCACGGCCGCGGCCACGCCCTGCCCGGCCGCGGTGAACGGTGCCAGCGGGCCGTCCCCGGCGGCGCGGGCCGTGTCCGCGGCCAGCAGTACGGCCCCCCACGCCCCCGCGGTCACGGACGGCGCGACCACGGGACCGAGCCGGGGCGTCAGCGCGAGCCCGGCCGTGGTGAGGGCGAGCCCGGGCAGCAGCCAGGCCAGGGCGCGCAGCCCGTACCCCGGCAGGGCGAGGGTCGCCAGGCCGTTGACGCCGAGCGCCACGACCAGCACGGCGACCGTGCGGATCATCAGCAGCCGGAAGCCGTGCACCGGTGAGACGACCGCCAGCTCGTACGTCGGGTCCAGCGCGGGCCCGTAGGCGAGCGCCACCCCGGCCAGCGGCAGCAGGGGCGCGAGGGCGAGGAACAGGGTGGGCCTGTCGGCGACGCCGGCCGAGAAGGCGGCGACGAAGGTCACGAGCAGCACGGCGACGACCGCGCCGAGCCAGGAGCGGCGCAGTACGGGGGTGGCCGCGAGCAGCCGCGCGGTGCCGTCGGAGACGCCGCACCGCACCAGCAGCCCCTCGAACCGACCCGGCCGGGGCGCGTCCAGCTCGGCGTCGAGCCGCTCCCATCCCTGGTCCAGCACGGCGACGTCGCTCACCTCGGCGAGGACGCCGCGGCAGTGCGCGCAGGCGGTCAGGTGGGTGTCGGCGGACCACAGCGCGGGCACGGTCAGCGTCCCCCGGGCGTACGCCCGCAGGTCGTCCACGTCCACGTGCCAGGTGTCCCGGCGCCTGTCTTCGCTTCTCATGCCAGCGCCTCCCGCAACTGCCGGCGGGCCCGCATCGCCCGCGTCTTGACCGTGCCCGGCGGGATGCCGAGCAGGACGGCCGCCTCGCGGGTGGTCAGCCCGTCGACGACCGTGGCCTGGAGCACCGCGCGCAGCTCCGGCGAGAGCCGGACGAGGGCGCCGGCGAGGTCCCCGTGCTCGACGCCGGCGAGCACGCGCTCCTCGGCGGAGACCTCGTCCCGGTGCCGCAGCCGGGCCAGTGCCTGCCGCAGCCGTCCCCGCGCCCCGTCGCCGCGCAGCACGTCGATCAGCCGCCGCGACCCGATCCGCCACAGCCAGCCCGCCACGTCCCCGTCCTCCCGGTAGCGCGCACTGCCCCGCCACACCGCGAGAAAGGTCTCCTGCACGACGTCGTCGACGACGCCGGTGTCGGCGCAGCGGCTGCGCATGCGGGCGGTCAGCCAGGGCGCGTACCGGCGGTACAGCTCCTCGAAGGCGCGCCGGTCGCCGTCGTCCGCGACGGCCCGCAGCAGCGCGCCGTCGCTCCTCGTTTCGCTCACGTCTCCTCATCGGACGAGCCCGGCCGGGCGGTTCACACGATCGCAGCCGGAATCTTCCGGCCGGGCGGCGGGTGGCGCCGGCCGGCGCCATCGGGCGCCGCCCCGCACCCGTCAGAGGCCCCCCGCTATCCCACACGTCATGTCCCCGTAACCATCGATTCAGACAGCCTTGCGACCCTCACCGAATGAAGCCGACCGTGCCACCAGGAGCAGAACATTCCGCGCCTTCCGACGCGCCTGTCCTGCGCGTGGCGCGGAAGAATGGGTTCATGAGGCAGCCGAACACCCAGGCAGAGGTCCAGCACCCCCAGCCCTCCGTGGGCTCCATCGCCGCGCACCGCCCGCACACCGTGGCCGCCACGGTCTCCGACCTGGAACCCGACATCGACGCCGACCTCGACGGCTACGAGGAGTCGGAGGAGTCCCAGGCCGGCGGCGCCCAGCTGCCGCAGGGCCGCTTCCTGGACCGTGAACGCAGCTGGCTCGCGTTCAACGAACGCGTGCTCGAACTCGCGGAGGACCCGAACACCCCCCTCCTCGAGCGTGCCAACTTCCTCGCGATCTTCGCCAGCAACCTGGACGAGTTCTTCATGGTCCGCGTCGCCGGCCTCAAGCGCCGCATAGCGACCGGTGTCGCCACCCGCTCCGCCTCCGGCCTCCAGCCCCGTGAGGTCCTGGACATGATCTGGGCCCGCTCACGCGAGCTCATGGCCCGCCATGCCGCCTGCTTCCACGAGGACGTCGCTCCCGCCCTCGCCGAGGAGGGCATCCACCTGGTCCGCTGGAACGAGCTCGCGGAGAAGGAGCAGGCCCGCCTCTTCACCCTCTTCCGGCACCAGATCTTCCCGGTCCTCACCCCCCTCGCCGTCGACCCGGCGCACCCCTTCCCCTACATCTCGGGCCTCTCCCTCAACCTCGCGGTCGTCGTGCGCAACCCCGTCACGGGCCACCGCCACTTCGCCCGCGTCAAGGTCCCCCCGCTGCTCTCCCGCTTCCTGGAGGCCGCCCCGGGCCGCTACGTCCCCCTCGAGGACGTGATCGCCGCCCACCTCGAAGAGCTCTTCCCCGGCATGGAGGTCCTGGAGCACCACGCCTTCCGCCTCACCCGCAACGAGGACCTCGAGGTGGAGGAGGACGACGCCGAGAACCTCCTGCAGGCCCTCGAGAAGGAGCTGATGCGGCGCCGCTTCGGCCCGCCCGTCCGCCTGGAGGTCGAGGAGTCGATCGACCGCGAGGTCCTGGACCTCCTCGTGCGCGAACTCAAGATCAGCGAGGCGGAGGTCTACCCGCTCCCCGGCCCCCTCGACCTCACCGGGCTCTTCCGCATCCACGGCATCGACCGCCCGGAGCTGAAGTACCCGAAGTTCGTCGCCGGCACCCACCGCGACCTGGCCGAGGTGGAATCGGCGTCACCGCCGGACATCTTCGCGGCCCTCCGCAGCAGGGACGTCCTCCTCCACCACCCGTACGACTCCTTCTCCACCTCCGTACAGGCCTTCCTGGAGCAGGCGGCCGCCGACCCGGACGTCCTCGCGATCAAGCAGACGCTGTACCGCACCTCCGGCGACTCCCCGATAGTCGACGCGCTCATCGACGCGGCCGAGTCCGGCAAGCAGGTCCTCGTCCTGGTCGAGATCAAGGCCCGTTTCGACGAGCACGCCAACATCAAGTGGGCCCGCAAGCTGGAGGAGTCCGGCTGCCACGTCGTCTACGGCCTCGTCGGCCTGAAGACCCACTGCAAGCTGTCCCTGGTCGTCCGCCAGGAGGGCGACACGCTGCGCCGCTACAGCCACGTCGGCACCGGCAACTACCACCCGAAGACGGCCCGCCTCTACGAGGACCTCGGCCTGCTCACCGCGGACCCGCAGGTCGGCGCGGACCTCTCCGACCTGTTCAACCGCCTCTCCGGCTACTCACGCCGCGAGACCTACCGCCGTCTGCTCGTCGCGCCCAAGTCCCTGCGCGACGGCCTGGTCTCCCGTATCCACAAGGAGATCCAGCACCACCGCTCCGGGCGCCCCGCCTACATCCGCATCAAGGTCAACTCGATGGTCGACGAGGCCGTGGTCGACGCGTGCTACCGCGCGTCCCAGGCCGGTGTCCCGGTCGACGTGTGGGTGCGGGGCATCTGCGCGCTGCGCCCGGGCGTGACGGGTCTGTCGGAGAACATCCGGGTCCGTTCGATCCTCGGCCGCTTCCTCGAACACTCGCGTGTCTTCGCCTTCGGCAACGGCGGTGAGCCCGAGGTCTGGTTCGGCAGCGCCGACATGATGCACCGCAACCTCGACCGCCGCATAGAGGCCCTGGTCCGGGTCACCGACCCGGCCCACCGGGCGGCCCTCAACCGGCTCCTCGAGACCGGCATGTCCGACGGCACCGCCTCCTGGCACCTCGGCCCGGACGGCGAGTGGACCCGGCACGCGGCCGACGCGGACGGCCAACCCCTGCGCAACATCCAGGAGATGCTCATAGACGCCCGGAGGCGCCGGCGTGGCACAGCAGCACCTTGACCCGACGAACCCCACGGCCACCACCGGGCCGCCGGTACCCGCGACCCCGAACTCGCACCCGGACTCGGACGCCCTCGCGTCCTACCTGCGCGCGCAGGCCACGGAGTTCCTCCGCGCCCTGCGCCTGCACCGGGAGTCAGGCGGCGGCGCGCACGCGAACGGGGCACACGGGCCGGACGGGGCACCCCCGCCCGAGCGTCCCGTGGACGCGGCCCGCGCCCTGCGCCGGGCGGCCCGCCGGCTGAGCGGCACCCTGCACACGTACCAGCCGCTGCTGGACGCCGAGTGGGCGGAGGCCATGCGCCCCGAACTGGCCTGGCTGTCCGGCACGCTGGCGCTGGAGCACGCGTACGCGTCCCGCCTGGAACGCCTGCTCCAGGCCCTGCACCGGCTGTCCGGTTCGTCGGCGTTCCCGGACCGGCAGCCGGCGGGCCGGGCCGCCGCGACCGCGGCCGTCACCGTACCGGCCGCCGCCCACCGGCCGCCCCCGGACCGCGCCCACCTGACCGTGGGCGCGGCCAAGGCGGGCGCGCTGCTCGACCGCCAGCTGACCCTGGCCCGCACCCGGGCGCACTCCACCGCGCTCCAGGCGCTGGGCAGCAGCCGCTTCCACGCGGTCGCCGACAAGGTCGCCCTGCTGGCCAGCGAGGTCCCCCTGCGGCCCACCACCGGCCTCGCCCCGCCCAGACCGCTCCCCACCACCCCCGCGCACCCGACGCC